>NZ_JAWLIQ010000005.1:0-245597 GCF_033485175.1 Sporosarcina sp. YIM B06819
TAAATGCGAGTAGCTTCGGCAAAAGCAGGCACGATGAAGCGGGAAGCAAACAAGGCTTATAGATTTTTATAGGTTTTTGGCAACGGTAAAAGAATGATAAACTTTCAACCTTTTAGTGGCGTTGTCACAATGATTGATAATTTTTCGATTGGGCTAAACAATGAAGCTGGTTGTTATAAAATCATATCCGTAGATGATGGATATGGTGCGACAGTCAATTTTGTTGTAGCCCCCACGACTTACTTTGTAGACCATGCAATGGTGGCAGTGGGGGATAGAGTTACTGGTTATTATGATGCCAACGCGCCGGTTCCGCTGATCTATCCTCCGCAATTTCGAGCGCTTGTAATGGTGAGAGATACGGCTTATCAAAATGTCAAAGTAGATCATTTTAATCGTCGATTAGAAAGTAGCGATGGCACATTAAAACTGAACATTTCACCAACTACAAGGATTCTATTGGAAAACGGGCAGGCCTTTACAGGGAGTCCAGCCAATCGTAATCTAATTGTTGTTTATGGTGCTTCCACTAGAAGTATTCCTGCTCAAACGACACCAACTTCAATTATTGTGATGTGCTAGAAGTTAAGCATAGCTCCTTTACTAAAGAAGGATTCAATGAGAATCCTTCTTTTTCTTTTTGGCAAATATAAAAGAAACGTTAATAATATAACTGAAATTGTGGGCTTCCTGTGATAAAAGTTTACCTTAGAGGAAAGAGTGCTTGATAAATTTATAGCAACGGTGAATATTAGGTACCAGCTTTTAAAACAAATTGGCATTGTTGTTTTAAAGACTGGTACCTTTTTTGAAATTAAAAACTTTATTTCATCCTGTATCAAATTAATTGAAAATGTTGGATTGCCGAATTTGTTCTAATACAGATGTAACTATGATTGGAAAACCAAATCTGTTATTCTGAAAGATAAGAAGAATTAGATAGTTTTTCGGGGAAAGGGGATTGGAATTATGCAAACGTGGTGTAAAGTGCTAATCGTTGATGATGAAATCCTAATAAGGCAAGGAATCAAGCATTATATTAATTGGGAACAAGAAGGTTTTCAAATTATTGGGGAAGCATCGAATGGGGAAGAAGCACTTGCAGTTATTAAGGAGCACCAACCGCAGATTGTCATAACCGACATGGTGATGCCGGTTATGGACGGTGAAGAGCTAACGAAAATTATCAAACGCGATTACCCGCAAATCGAGGTCATCATTCTGAGTAGTTTTGGTGATTTTGACTATGTGCGCTCGACGTTTCAACACGGAATTGCTGATTATATACTCAAATCACAATTAGAAGGGCCGGGATTACTAAAAACGCTTCAACAAGTAGCAGCGAGACTACCGGCATTTTCATTGCGGGTAAAAGAGGATAGCAAAAGTATGCCAATTGAGAGGATTATTGAAAGGATTATGTCGGGGTACGAATTTGAGCATGATGATTCAATCGTGAAACAAGAATTCCCATATAGATTCTATTGCCTATTTGGTGCCGATGTTAAAAAGCGGGCATCTAATAGAACGACCGATTTACTACACTTAAAGAAAGAAATAGAACAGGAAATTATCAAGCATTTACCTGCAGTGATCTATAAACCAATGTCGGCCGAACAAGAACTAATAACGTATCTATTCAATTTTGACCAAGATCAATTGCCAGCTATTAAAAGGTTCGTTCAGACAATAAGACATTCCTTGGAAATTGCTAATTTTGAAATTGGTTGGATAGTAACGGAACCATTTACTAATCTAATGGATTTGAAAATCGTCTACGATGAAAAGCTGTCTGCACTCACGTATTATCGATTTTATTATCCGGAAACAACTGTACTTATCTATGATCAATTGCCCAGTCTATCGGAAGTCGAAGAGCAATTTCGGTTAACCCGTTTTACTGAAGCATTTAAACGAGAGCAATTTGAGGATGCATTTGTTTATTTGGAGCAACATATCGAACAATTGACAAAACAATATATGACAGACGAATTTGTGTTTAAGTCTTTTTTAGGTAATGTTATTTTTAATGTGACTATCTTGTTAGGTAATATGGATTATGAACATAAGGAATTGAATAAGAAGAAATATGTTTATATAGCTAGAATTGATGAAGCTTTGATTGCCAAGGATGCATTGGCCCAGTTCTCGGAATTTTTACTAGAAACGAAGGATGTCATTGCCCAAAAAGCATCAGATCAAGCCCATCCGCATATCCAGCGGTTACTGGATTATATTGATGACCACTATATGGACCACCTCAGTTTAACTGAGATGGCTACTCACTTTCATTTTAATCCTTCATATTTGTCTAATTATTTTAGTACGAAAAACAATCAAGGTTTTAGTGAGTATTTAAATCAAGTTAGAATTGAGAAGTCCATCGAATTGTTACAGAAAGGGACGGAGTCAATAGCGGATATTAGTTCGCTTGTTGGCTATTCGGATCATAGTTATTTTTGCAAAGTGTTTAAAAAGTTGAAAGGACTATCGCCCAGTAGTTATCGTAGACAATATTTTAGGGCGTAGAAGGGTCATAAATGAAGGATTTATTCGAGCGCTTAAATAACCACGGCTTATTTATTAAAATATTTGTTGTGATGGTTATTAGTATTGTGACGGTTTCGGTAATGATTACTTTTAGCACGCTACGAATGTCGGAAAAACTATTTATGGATACGTTCAGTATTACAAATTCAAAAGTGATCAATCAAATGAAGACTAGTTTTGAAACGTTTAGTTATTCGATTGTAATTGTGGCAAATAGTCTTAGACAAAGCGGGTCGGTTAAAACATTTTTAACCGAGGGAGATGTCAATTCACTATCGATGACAAAATCTTATTTTAATATGAAAGAGCAAATGGTGAGGGTGCACTCTTATTTGGATGCTTATGAGGTTGGAATTACAGTCCAAGGTGTAAATAATCGCAGTTATTGGACGAGTCGAGAATATTGGTCAATCGAAGAGGCTGAACTTGCAAAGCATCAAATTACGCTGAAGACGTATGAACAGCCGAATCAATTGATCTATCATTACGATGATCATTATGTCGATAAACCGATGATTGTTGCGACAAAGGCGTTGACGGAAAAAACAACGGGCAATATTTATGGAATCATGTATGTAGCGATTTCGGAAGCAGATTTCAAACAGTTTTATGTGAACTATACGAGTGATGGCAATGATATTGTGATTGTGGATAAGGCTGGAAGAATTGTTTCGAGTAACCGAAATGAGATGATTGGTCAACAGGCACAAGAGTTACTGGTGCATGCGCAAGAAATAGATGAGCAAGGTCTTCATTATAAAAGTATTGAATTTAATGGAATGAAACAAGTAGTGTTAGTGGAGTATTTACCATCATTTGATATGTATTTAATCAATTTAATTGACCAGGAGATTGTTAAACGCAATATCATTGACACGAAAGCCATTGTTTTGATTAGTATTTCGATTGTTGCAAGCGCATTGTTGGCGGTCTTTATCATATCGCGAAGAATGACAAAATCGTTAACTAGGCTTGTTAAGCAGATTTCGGATATGTCGAAAAACGATTTTGATCATTATGTGACAGAATCCGGCAGTTATGAAACGAAGCAGTTGGCGATGGCGTTTAACTTTATGCTTGATGAATTGCATGAATATGTTGAGGCGTTAATTGCTACGCAGAAGAAACAACGCAATGCGGAGTTAACAGCGCTTCAACAGCAAATCAATCCGCATTTTTTATATAATACATTGGCGTCGATAAAAATAATTGTCCAGCAAGGAGATAAGGAAAAGGCAACGGGGACGATTCAGGCACTGATTTCCTTATTTCAAAATACTATTGGTGATGTGAGTGAAACAATTACCGTTGAGCAAGAATTAGCAAACATGAAAAACTATGCGTTCATTCATCAAGTTCGTTATGGTGGAAAAATTCATGTGAATTATTATATTTCACCAGATTGTTTGAACTACCAACTACCTAAATTAATTATTCAACCATTTATAGAAAATGCATTTTTTCATGGATTTAATAAAAAGTCGGGTGGGTTCATTCATATTATGGTCGGTCAAGAGGCAGATATGCTGATTTGTGAAGTTGTTGATAATGGCGATGGGATGGAGGTAAACGCTGGGCAACGATTACCAAATTATAAAAGCAAACGTCAATTATTTAGTGGGATTGGTGTGAAAAATGTGCATGACCGGATTAAACTATTGTATGGATCTGACTATGGTGTGGAAATATCTAGTGCCTTGGGAGAGGGAACGAAGGTGAAAATACGTTTGCCGATCATTCAAACAAAAGATAATACAATAATCTAAAAATAGTACAAAGAATACGTAGGGGGATATTTATAACATCGAATATTTTTACAATTCAAACAAAAGATCGTCTTAACGGTCTTTTTTTGTGCCGTGATATGCTAACGGTAGTAAGGTAAGCGCTTTCAAATTTGAGTATGGAGGTCAGAAGAATGAAAAAGTTAATGGTTTTATTTCTTACAAGTATATTGTTATTGGCTGCGTGTTCTACTGAAACACCAGAGTCCAAACCTAGTAATGATGGTAAAGACAAAGGAAGCGATGGCAAAGAGACGGAAGAGCTTACGATTTGGGCGTGGGATCCGAACTTCAATGTTGCAGCTTTAAATATTGCGATTGAAGGCTACAAAGCAGATCAACCGGATGCAAACATCAAGATTATTGAAAATGCTCAAGATGATATCGTTCAAAAATTAAATACTGGTTTAAGTTCAGGAACACAAAAAGGTTTACCTAATATCGTGTTAATTGAAGATTACCGTGCACAGAGCTTTTTACAAGCGTATCCAGATGCATTTTATGAATTATCCGATGTATTTAATGAAGCTGACTTTGCTGAATATAAACTGGCACCAACAAGCCTTGATGGAAAAAACTTTGGTATACCATTTGATACTGGAGTAACAGGATTGTATGTCCGTACAGATTATTTAGCAGAAGCAGGTTATACAGTTGAAGATTTGCAAAATATCGACTGGAGAGAGTACGTGGAGATTGGGAAGAAGGTAAAAGAAGTAACTGGAAAAGATTTCATTACGATTGATCCAAGTGATTTAGGGATTGTCCGAATTATGATGCAAACAGCCGGTTCTTGGTATCTGAAAGAGGATGGCGTGACGCCAAATATTGCTGATAATGTTGCACTAAAAGAAGCACTTGAAGTATATAAAGCGATGCTAGACGCCAATATTGTTAAGCCGAACTCTGATTGGGGCGAGTTTTTAGCGAACTTTAACAATGGAACTGTTGCAACGGTCCCTACAGGAAACTGGATTACGCCTTCTATTAAAGCTGAAGCATCACAATCGGGATTATGGGCTGTTGTGCCAATTCCAAAACTAAATGTTTCGGGCGCAGTAAATGCTTCGAACTTGGGTGGAAGTTCTTGGTACGTATTAAATATACCTGGTGCTGAACAAGCAGCGGACTTCCTAGGAAAAACATTTGGTTCGAATGTTGAATTGTATCAAAAACTCATTACTGAAATCGGAGCAATTGGTACGTATAAACCTGCTTCAGAGGGTACTGCCTATGCACTCGAAGATAAATTTTTCGGCGGGCAAACGGTTATAGCTGACTTTGCTGCTTGGACAGAAGATATCATCGGCGTAAACTATGGCATGCACACGTATGCAATCGATGATATCGTAGCTGTTGAAATGCAGAACTATATAAATGGGAAAGATATTAATGAAGTCCTAAAGGATGCTCAAAAGCAAGCGGAAGCACAATTTAAATAAGTGATCTATTAAGAAATCTCGAGACCCACACGAGTCGCTAACGGATTGATCGGCGCAATCGTGTGGGCTTAAGATTTTATTTATAACTGATTATTTAGGGAAGGAAGTGAGTCGATGTGAGCAGTAGATTGAAAACCAATCTAATTGGTTGGTTATTTATTGGAGTAGCAGTCGTGATGATTTTCACATTTTATTTTTACCCAATGTTTCAAGCATTAATTCTATCTTTTCAATCAGGTACAGGTACAAATTTAAAATTTGTCGGATTAGGTAATTACAAACGTGTTCTGACTGATGTTACATTTATCGCTGCTTTTAAAAATACATTTATCTACTTATTAGTGCAAGTCCCAGTTATGATTCTGCTTGGCTTATTACTTTCAGTTTTATTGAATGATCGTGCGTTAAAACTGAAAGGATTCTTTCGGACTGCGATCTTTCTACCTTGTGTAACCTCGCTCGTTGCCTATTCGGTTATTTTTAAATACTTATTCTCAGGCGATGGCTTAGTAAATCAATTATTGCTCAAATTATCACTTGTATCTGAAAGTCTTAATTGGATTACTGATCCATTTTGGGCGAAAGTAACGATTATCATGGCGATTACATGGCGTTGGACGGGTTATAATATGATATTTTATTTATCGGCATTGCAAAATGTGGATCAGTCGATTTATGAAGCAGCTAGAATAGATGGGGCTTCTCCTATTCAACAGTTTTTTAAAATTACAATTCCCTTGTTGAAACCCATTATATTATTTACCTCAATTATATCGACAATTGGAACACTACAGTTATTTGATGAAATTGTAAACATAACTAAAGGTGGACCGGGAAATGCAACGATATCTATTTCTCAATATATTTATAATCTGTCATTTAAGTACACACCAGACTTTGGCTATGCAGCGACAGTTTCCTACTTCGTAGTCTTCATTATTATAATACTAGCAATACTTCAGTTCAAATTGGCAGGTGAACGTAATGACTAAGTTGAAAAGAATAGGAATTTACGGATTTTTGATTGTCGTCTCGGTCATTTCGCTTTTCCCTTTCCTATGGATGCTTGTCAGTGCAACGAATAAATCAGTCGATGTGACGAAGGGGCGGTTACTTCCTGGTAGTCACTTTATGGAAAATATGCGAACTCTACTAGATACAACTGACCTTTCTTCAGCATTAATGAATTCGGCGAAGATCTCAATTACGACAACAATTTTATCGTTAATCATTGCTTCATTAGCTGGATATGGATTTGAGATCTATCGCAGTAAAGCTAAGGATACTGTTTTTAACATTTTGTTACTTTCAATGATGATTCCTTTTGCGGCGTTGATGGTCCCTTTATTCCGAATGTTCGGATCGGTTTCGCAAGTGCTTCCGGCCATTGGGATTGATACGTTAATGTCAGTTGTTTTACCAACGATGACAACAGCTTTTTTGATTTTCTTTTTTAGGCAAAGTACAAAAATGTTCCCTAAAGAGTTGATTGAAGCAGGACGGATTGATGGGGTAAGTGAGATTGGAATCTTTATCCGAATTTTTATACCGACGATGAAAACAACGTATGCGGCAGCGGCGATTATTACGTTTATGGCGAGTTGGAATAACTTTTTATGGCCATTGGTTGTTTTACAATCCCCAGAGAACCAAACGATACCATTGCTTATATCGAATTTAGGCTCAAGTTATTCTCCAGACTTCGGTGTGATTATGACTGCGATTGTGATTGGAACAATCCCGACGGCTTTAGTCTTTTTCCTAATGCAAAAGCATTTTGTAGCAGGAATGATGGGTTCTGTAAAATAAATATATTCCAAGAATAGGAGACTTTCTATCATGATGAAACCTAGTTTAGATTGGCTGACAGATGTAAATATATTTGCAGTAAATCGAGTGCCTGCACATGCTGATTATCGATATTATGAGACCGTCGAGGAAGCAAGAAAACTCGGTGATATGAATTTCCGTTATGATTTAAATGGTACCTGGCAGTTTAATTATGCTCCGAACCCCCGAAGTCGAGTTGTGGATTTCTACACTTCTACTTTTGATTGTGCAGGTTGGGCGACAATCGAGGTACCCGGACATATCCAGCTCCAAGGTTTTGGGAAACCACAGTATGTCAATACAATCTACCCTTGGGAGGCACATGATGATATTCGTCCCCCAGAAATTCCGGTTAATAATAACCCTGTTGGTAGTTATGTCAGAACATTTACCGTTCCGGAAAAAATGGAGCATCAACCATTGTTCATTTCCTTCCAAGGTGTAGAAACCGCATTCTATGTCTGGCTGAACGGGGAGTTTGTCGGATACAGTGAAGATAGTTTTACGCCGTCAGATTTCGAACTTACACCATTTTTACAGGCGGGAGAAAATAAACTGGCTGTTGAAGTTTATCAGCGCAGTACAGGTAGCTGGTTAGAAGATCAGGACTTTTGGCGGTTTTCTGGTATTTTCAGGGACGTGTACTTATATAGTAAACCTGAAATTCATGTTGAAGACCTGCATGTTCGGACTAATTTGGATGATTCCTATAACAATGCGATATTAGAGTTGGACTTGAAGTTAACTGCTGCTGAAGGTGCAAAAGTGGTCCTGGTGTTAGAAGACGCAGCGAATAAGGTGATTGGCACGGTCGAACAGCAATTGACAGGAATATCAGCGTCCTTATCGTTAGCTGTTGAAAGTCCTGAATTATGGAGCGCAGAAAATCCATATTTATATCAAGCATTTATCCAGATTTTTAACGAGTCGGGTACTTTAGTTGAAGTTATTCCGCAAAAGATTGGCTTCCGTCGATTTGAAATGAAAAACAAGCTGATGCATTTGAATGGTAAACGAATTCTATTCAAAGGTGTTAATCGCCATGAATTTAATAGTCGTCGTGGTCGAGCTATCACTAAGGAAGATATGCTTTGGGATATTCAAACACTTAAACAAAATAATATAAATGCGGTGAGAACAGCTCATTATCCAAACCAAAGTTATTGGTACGAACTTTGTGATCAGTATGGTATTTATGTGATTGACGAAATGAATTTAGAAACGCATGGTTCGTGGCAGAAACTAGGTAAGGTTGAGCCATCATGGGTAATTCCAGGAAATCGACCTGAGTGGCAAGATATTGTGATGGATCGAGCTATTTCAATGTTTGAACGTGATAAAAATCATCCATCCATCTTAATATGGTCATGTGGTAATGAATCATATGCTGGCGAAGTGTTGTTGAACGTATCGAATTATTTTAGAGATGTTGATCCAAGTCGTTTAGTCCATTATGAAGGCGTGTTCCACAATCGTGAATATAATGATACGAGTGATATGGAAAGTAGAATGTATGCAAAACCACATGAGATTGAGGAATACTTAACAAGCAATCCAGATAAGCCGTATATTAGTTGCGAATATATGCATGCCATGGGTAATTCACTCGGTGGAATGAAAAAATATACTGACCTAGAGCGCAAATATCCGATGTATCAAGGTGGATTTATTTGGGATTATATTGATCAAGGACTAGTGAAAACCGATCGTTATGGGCAAGAGTTTTTAGCGTATGGTGGTGATTTTGACGATCGGCCAACGGATTATCATTTTTGTGTCAATGGCATTGTGTATGCGAATCGCGAGTTGACGCCGAAAATGCAAGAAGTTCGATTTTTATATCAAGATTTAAAATTGGTGCCGGATCGTCAGGGTGTAAAAATTATCAATGATCGTCTATTTACAGGCACCAGTGATGTTGTGCTTGCATACCGTGTGACTCGTGATGGGGAAGAAGTGTATCGTGCGGAACAAGAGGTAAATGTTGCGCCAGAAAGCGAAAAGTACATTGAATTAGTGTATCCAGCTATTTTTCAGGTGAGTGGTGAATATGTCATTCACACTACCTTTGTATTAAAAGAAAAAACAATCTGGGCAGATGCAGGTTTTGAAGTTGCATTCGGAGAGTTTGTATTCGAAGAAGGACAACGCAATCAACAAACTTTAGAAGGTGAAGTACGTGTAGTGACAGGTACCGCTAGTATTGGAGTTCATGGCCCAAATTTCAGTGCGATTTTTTCAATCCCGAAGGGGACAATGGTTTCATTGAACTATGGAGGACAAGAAATGATTGAGCAGCCACCCGTACCATTATTTTGGCGAGCGCAGACGGATAATGACCTTGGTATTCAAGCAGGTTTTGACAAGAGTGGTTGGTATGCGGCGAGTCTGGGGCAAAAATGTGTTGGCTATACAGTTCATACAGAAGCCGCACATGCAACGGTTGTTTTCGATTATGCCTTAGCACTACACCCAGATTTGAAGGTGACCATTGCGTACGCAGTTGATGCAATTGGTCGTGTCAAGGTTCGTTCATCTTATTATGGTGTCGCTGGTTTACCGGATTTACCGATTTTTGCAGTATCGTTTAAAACGTCAGCGGATTATGATCAGCTTGAATGGTATGCGAGAGGACCAGAAGAGAATTATATTGACCGTGCAAATGGGGCAAGATTAGGTGTCTTTAAAAATACAGCGAGCGATAGTATTGCTACTTATGCAATGCCACAAGAATCTGGAAACCGGACAGGTGTCCGCCGCGTAAATGTGACCGATGAAAAGGGGCATGGTATCCGCATTTTAGCTACAGAGCAACCTTTAGAATGCACAATTTCACCTTACACGGCATTTGAATTAGAACATGCAGCACATCTGTATGAACGACCAAATGTTCATTATACAGTTATTACGATTGCGGGCAGGCAAATGGGTGTCGGTGGTGATGATAGCTGGGGTGCGCCAGTCCACGAAGAATATCGGATTAACGCAGCTGGAGATTATACATTCGAATTTATGATTGAACGAGTCTAACTAAAGATAGGCCACAGCTAAATAAAAACCAAGTAACGGTGTTTAGTTACTTGGTTTTTATTATGCCGATAGAAGTATAAGCAATACGTTTGAAACACTTAGTCACTCGTTAGTTAAGAAATCCCCATCCAACTATTCTTCAATTCCCACGCATCGAGCTGAATTAGTTTTGTTTCTCCGCTATCACTAAATAATTCAACCAAGATGCTCGTTTGGTCTGGATAGATTCGGGCGGTCATTACTGTTTCGCCGTCGTTGACAAATAATTCAAGAGAAGATTTATCTATAAACAGATGGAGTTTAAGTATTTCGCGGTCTCGGCCATGAATGATGCTTTGTCTAATTCCACCCTCGCCATGCCCTGAAAGATTCCGGTCAATCCCAACTTTACCTTCAGCAGTCTGATAAAAAATTTCTGTTTTTTGCTTACCATCTGCAGAGCATCGAATATTAAGACCGAATTTTTCAGCTGTGCTATCCTTTAATGAAAACTCAGCAATAATTTCAAGCTGATCACCTTTAATAGCTGATAATCGAACGTTATCGTTAATTGTAGCAGCCTCAACTACACTTTTTACCGTTCTTAATTGTTGCAATTCCTTGATTGGAGTCATTGAAAGTTCACCATAACTATTGAATTTCAACTCTCTCGGTAATGTTAACGCCCCAGCCCAACCATGTTCTTGTTCTGGCATTGTAGTTTCCCACATGCTCATCCAGCCTAACAAAATTCGCCTTCCCTGATCATCGAGCAAGGTTTGCCCTGCATAAAAATCAAAACCCTTATCAAGCTCGGTAAATTGGCCATGCAAAAATTGTTTTGTTTGATAATCAAAATCACCAATATACGTTCCGTTCTGATAAAGATTCTGATATAAATCTCCTTCAGGCTCAATTCCTTGTGGTGAGAAAAGCAAGATATGCTTTCCTTCAAGTTCAAAAAAGTCCGGGCATTCAAACATATAACCCATTTTACCTTCACTTTGTGCTATAACGCCTTGATAGACCCAGTTAGATAAATCAGTAGACTCATATAAAAGTACATTGCCTAGCTCGTCGACTTGATTCCCCAACACCATATACCATGTATCTTCGTGTTTCCAAACTTTTGGGTCTCTAAAATGTGAAGAACCATTTTCCGGTGGTGTTGAAATAATTGGATTACCCGCCAACTTTTCAAAATGAATACCGTCACTACTTTTCGCAACACATTGTACTTCAAAAAAATCGGAGCCATCTTCATTCAGATTGTTATGCCCTGTATAGAAAAGAAGCAATTCACCATCATGTTCAATGGCACTTCCTGAAAAGCAGCCACTTTTATCGAACTCGTCTCCTGGTGCGAGTGCAACAGGGAGATGTTCCCAGTGGACAAGGTCTTTACTTTTCACATGCCCCCAGTGCATGGGCCCTCCCTTTGGGCCAAATGGATGATGCTGAAAGAATACATGATAGTCACCGTTCCATTGGATTAACCCATTCGGATCATTAATCCAGTATGCTGGAGCCGTGATGTGATAGCCAAGTCGGTATGGCGTATCTTTCACTTTTTCACTTGCCACTTGTAGGGCTTGTTCAGCTTTTGTGATTCGTTTTTGATGATGTGCAACCACTACAATCCCTCATTTCTATGTATCAATTATGCCGCGGCGTAATTGTGTCCAGATTTTTTCGAGCTTGAGGCCTATAGGAAGTAGGTCATGCAGTCGTTGCGACAGGACGTCGCGTACTTAGACTGCCTTCTTAAGTTCCCTTAAAAATCTGTGACATCCGCCGGAGGCTTTATCTTCATTCAGCGGGAATTTCTGCTGAATGAAGATAAATAAGTTGAAGCATAGAAAGAAAACGATGGTCCCTATTTCGTTGAACAGGGGATACGCATCGTCATCTTCCTTACTTATAATGCTTTGAAATGCCAGACGTGACTTTGGAAGTCGCCCTTCATTTCGATTGGAATGCTTAAACCTGCGTAAGTAAGTTCGTCGCCGCCATATACTTTATCCGTTCCAAGCAATTCATACTTTTTCGTTGTATCAATGCCTGCCAAGCGTACACTTCCAATTGCTGCATTCGCCTCTGCGAGTTCACGGAACAAGTACACGATGACTTCTGTTTTATCTTTATTGGCGAACAGCCAAGCTGTCTCATTGCCCTCAAAAGGACTCTTCAAACGATAAAATTCACCAAATTGGATAAGCTTGCGAATTTCTTTATATCTTGCTACTTGTGCTGTAACTGCTATTTTTTCATCTTCCGTTAGCTTCGTTAAATCAAGCTCATAGCCAAGATTCCCTGACATTGCAACATCTCCACGCATAGCGAGTGATGTTATCCGATCAACTTGATGGTTCGGAACGGCTGATACATGTGCACCCATTGAAATAATCGGATAGACCATACTCGTACCGTATTGAATTTTCAAGCGTGAAATGGCATCTGTATTGTCGCTTGTCCATGTTTGAGGCATATAGTAAAGCATACCAGGGTCAAAACGACCGCCCCCCCCAGAGCAGCTTTCAAATAGAATTTCAGGGAAGCGAGAAGTGATGGTCTCCATAACGTTATACAGGCCAAGCATGTAACGGTGAGCTGTTTCTCTTTGTCGGTCAGCTGGCAATAATGCGGATCCAACTTCCGTCATGGAACGATTCATGTCCCATTTCACATAAGAAATCGGTACACTTTCTAAAATCGAACAAACACGTTTCGTAATTTCCTCACAAACATCCGTCCTAGAAAAATCGAGAACTAGCTGATTACGGCTTTCCGAGCGGTTACGCCCTGGAACATGCAGGCACCAGTCGGGGTGCTCGCGGTATAGATCACTGTCAACTGAAATCATTTCTGGCTCAAACCATAGACCGAACTTCATACCCATGTCCGTTACCTGACTAGCCAAGTCATCTAGTCCGTTCGGTAGTTTCTCGGTATCTACGAACCAATCCCCGAGCGAGGAGTGGTCACTATTTCTTTTTTCAAACCAACCGTCATCCAAAACGACTAGCTCCATTCCGAGCTCTTGACCTGTTTTGGCAATATCAAGAATTTTGTCAGCATTAAAATCAAAGTAAGTAGCTTCCCAGTTATTGACGAGAATTGGACGTTCTTGCTCCTTGTACATCCCTCTCGTTAAACGAGTTCTGTATAGCTCATGGAACGTTCTCGACATACCGCCAAGCCCAGTCGCTGAAAACACCATTACAGCTTCAGGCGTTTGGAACATTTCTCCCGGTTCAAGTTTCCAATTAAAGTCGAATGGGTTGATACCCATCGTTGCTCTTGTATTGTTAAATTGATCGACTTCTGCTTGGGCAAGGAAGTTTCCACTATAAACAAAACTGAATGCATATACATCACCCATATGCTCGTTGGCACCTTTTCTTAGCAATGCCATGAAGGGATTATGCTGGTGACTGCTTCCGCCTCTTGCGCTTTCAATGGATTGAATACCATGTCTAAGTGGTTGACGCTCAATATGACCTTCTTTAACATGACCACCATGAAGATGCATGAAATCGAAATCTGCATCCCTAAAATCAACACTGACGCTTAAAGCACGCAATAGGCTGAGTGACGCTGTGCCTTCGTTGAGGAATTTTACAGATCGCGTAATGACATTAAACTGTTTAAAGACGGTATAACAGAGCGCGACTTTTAAATTTGTTAGCGCATCCCGCATGACAATTTCTAACGTTTCCGCTTCGTTAGGGTCTTCCGCATAAGTAGCCGGAAGACCCTGTAATCCTGGTTTTCCTTTTTGAATGACATGCGACTCATAGCGCAAATCACTAATGGTCGAGCCATTTTCTAGTTGGACTTGATAAGCCGGCTTGCGATAGTCCGTATTCCCGAACTGTGGGTATTCCTGTGGTAACGTATCCAGTGAAAACGTTCGATCTTCCTTGTAGGGATTCCCGGAGAAACCACGGTCTACAAGTTGAATTTCATTTGAATAGTTAAAGTCATTTATTTTTCTTCCCCAATACAGATGGAGTAAATAGCCGTCACGTACAATTTCCATGACATAGCTCGTATCTTTTGCTTGTAGATGAAATCTATTATTCTTTGAATCAAAATATATAGCCATACTAAAATTCAACTCCAAAGTTATAGTTTAGATTTACTTAACCGATCCTTGTACAACGCCGCCAATGATCCACTTTTGCGCAAACAGATAGACAATAACCATCGGTGCCAACGCCATTAAATAAGAAGCAAAAGCTAAGTTGTAATCTGTCCCGAATTCAGATTGGAACACATATTGAACAAGTGGGAGTGTGGCATGAGCCGAATCACTTAAAATAATTAACGGCAACAAGAAATCATTCCACGCCCATAAACATGTCAAAATACCAATCGTCGCATTAATCGGCGTTAATAGTGGGAAGATGACTTTCCAAAATACTTGCCATGTATTGCATCCGTCGATAATAGCTGCCTCTTCCAACTCCTTGGGAATGGATCGGATATACCCGACATAGATGAAAATGTTCATAGCCATACCGTATACGACATATAGCAAGATGAGTCCACCTGGATTATTTAGTCCGAGTGCGGATGTTTGCTTTACAATAGGTAACATGATAATTGGAAATGGGATAAACAATGCACTGACAAAGTAGAAATATAAGCCTTTAAAGAACTTTTTATGCATATTTCTTGCCACTGCATAGGCCACAAGCGAGTTAGATAAAATTGTGAGCACAAGTGTAATGCCTGTAATCAGCGCACTATTTCTGAACGCATTAAAAAAGTTTGTTGCCTCGATTGCTCTTGTGAAGTTTTCCCATCGAAATACGGTTGGGAGTGCCAATGCTGATTTAGCAAGTTCCTGTGGATCTTTTAGGGCGATTGAGAAGGACATATATAATGGGAAAAGGATGATTAGCGATCCGAGCGTAATCAGAATTGTGACAAGCCAGTTTGTTCGCTGTTTCATTACATATCTACCTCTCTTTTTTGCAAGATTTTAAGTTGGAAAATAGAGACGCACATAATCAGGATAAAGTAAATAACCGCGTTCGCTGATTGGAATGCGAATTCTCCACCTTGGAATCCACCTTTATAAATAAGTAGGGCAATGGATGTTGTGGAGTGACCGGGTCCTCCTCCTGTCATAGCGACAATCTGGTCAAATACCATTAAGAAGTTCTTCATCGACAAAACCATATTAATTGTAAAGAATGGGGCAATCATCGGGAAAGTGATTTTCCAAAACTGCTGCCAGGCGTTTGCACCGTCTAAACCAGATGCTTCATATAATTCATTTGACACGGTCTGCAACCCTGCAAGATAAAGAATGATGTTAAACGCGCAGGCCTGCCAAACGACAACAAGCAAGATTCCTACCCATGCATACTTTTCTAAGCCAAGAATATTGATCATCAAAAATTCGATATTTAATTGCTCACCCATTTTCGGGAGAATATTCGTGAAAAAGAAGTTAAAGATAAATCCGACAATTAATACGCCTAATACGTTTGGGAGGAAGTAAATGGCTCTGAAAAAGTTACGTCCTTTTATTTTCGAATTTAAGCCTATTGCAACCAACAAACTAATGGCGTTTACAAGAACTGTGGCCATGACGGCGAATGAAAACGTGAACCTGTACGAATCCAGCACAACTTGATCTTTAAACAAATGTATATAATTTTTAAAGCCTACAAAGTCATACGCTACACTAATTCCGTTCCAGTTCGTAAAAGAATAATAGATTCCTTGTAACGCCGGAAAGGTATGAAAAGTAGCAAAGAGTAAAAATGCGGGTATTACCATTGCATAAAAGGCCCAATCTTTATTGTTGAAATTTTTCTTGTTGCTTAAATGAACTGGTGAGGTCAAAGTAGGACTAGTTTTTTTCATTATTCTTCCTCCTTCCTTATCAAGGGAAAAGAAACTGGGATTACCCAGTTTCTTTTATGGTATTACTTGCGATCCTCAACCTTTTCCCAGTCTTTTTGCATCGTATCTAAAAATGCAGCTACATCTTTATTTTGAGCTAGTATTTGTAGGGACTTATCGGCTGTGACGCCTACGGGTATATAGTGGTCAGGGAAATCAACGAGTGCTCCCTGTTTAAAGCTTTCTTGCAAGCCTTCAAGTGATGGATCCTCTTGTAGGACTCCTTTTAGGGCTGGGAATGCATTTTGTTCTTGAATATAAGCAGTTAGAATTTCTTCTTTTAATAGGAAGTCGATAAATTTCTGTGCCTCTTCAGGGTGCTTCGATGATGCGCCTATACTTAGCAGTAAATCGACACCGGAAACTACGTTACTTTCCCCAGGTGTATTTGTTAGTGGATATGGGAAAACACCTAGATCAATATCAGGATTTGCTTTTTTGATTTCAGGAATTGCCCAAATACCTTGTAAGTACATAGCGCTTTCTCCGTTAGCGAAAGCGGTGTTTCCGTCATTGTAAGCGACACCTTGTTGGTTTTTATGTCCATAATCGAGTAACTGTACAAACTTTTCCGCCGCTTCCTTATATCTTGTTCCAACGAGCACATTGCCTTTATTTAATTCATCATAAAAATCATCGCCTTGTGTGTTTGCTGCAAGTACATTAAAGACTGGCAGTGTTGTCCAAGCATCTTTAAATGTGAAGTAGAAAGGAGTTTGTCCTGATTCTTTCACTTTTTCTGCAACTGCAATAAATTCATCCCATGTTGTCGGGACCTCAAGTCCTAACTCTTTAAAGATTGCTTTGTTATAAATAACACCTACTGCATTAGCTACGTAAGGAACTGCATAAATTTCGTCTAATCCCGTGACATCTCTCAACATTTGCAAGTAAGCAGGTTGAATTTTGTCTAGATTTTCATCATTTGTTATATCTTTGTAAACGCCTGCTTTTGATAGTTCTTTAAAGTTATTATTGGCACCAATTCCAATGATATCGGGAATCTCATTTTTCATGACTCTTGTTTTTAAAACAACTTCTGCTTCTGGCGGACTTACTTGCTCCACTTTAATCGTTGGGTTTTCTGCCTCGAACTTCTCAATTAATTTGGAAAATGTAGAAATGGCTTCGGTTTTATAGTGAAAGAATTCGATTTTTACTTCATCACTTTTAGAGTCACTTCCACCAGAGCAACCGACAAGTAGGGCAACGGATAGGACACCTGCTACGAGTAACGAAATCATTTTTTTCATATATAACATCCTCCAATATAATTTTTTTATTTCTATGCTTTTTTAGTGGCTACACTATCTCTAATGACTAATTCGGTAGGGAGTATGACTTTGAGCGGCAATATTCGATCGCTCTGTAAGCGGTCATACAACAGCTTAACAGCAGTCCGCCCCATTTCTTCGGTATGAATTTTAACAGTCGATAATGATGGATTTAAAAAAGCGGCAGAGTCAATATCATCAAAGCTGAAAACCGATATTTCATCTGGTACCTTTATTCCGGCTTCGTGCAGGGCGCGCATAACGCCAATCGCCATCGGATCACTCGCAACGACAATTGCCGTTGGGTTGACGGTAGATGCAATCAGCTCCTTTGTTAACAAGTAACCACTATTGGAACCAAAATCGCCTAAAAGAATAGACTCCGAATTATATAGCCCCTTTTCCTTCATTTTCTTTTCATATATTTGCTTGCGGGTATCTTCTTTTGCGATTATTTGTTCAGTTGTAATGCCTCTAATTGCACCTTGACCGCCAATATAAGCAATATCGGTATGACCAAGGTTGAACAGATAATCCATTACTTCACTAGTAGCTGTCTCAAAGTCAGATAGAACGACATCGTAGGTGTTTTCTTCGGGTAAAAAGTCAACAATCACAATATTGTTGTTGTGAAAATAGACATCTTGTAGATCTTCAATGATGACATCGCCGAATACGATTAACCCATCCAAGCGGCTGAGCGTTGCAGCTGTAAAATCACTTTTACCGACCGTTAATATAGATGAAATATTCATGGAGTACTTTTCACAGACACTTTCTACTCCGAGTCGAATAGAAAGAAAATACGGGTCAATAGTTTCATCATTAGATATAACGAGACCAATATTTTTCACTTGAATAGATTCAGAAGTTTTGCCACTTTTTCTTCTTGGTAGCTTGTAATCAAGTTCATCAACGACCTCCATTATTCTTTTTCTTGTTTCATCAGTTACCGATAATGTAGGGTCTCCATTGATCACTCTAGATACGGTAGCTGTAGAAACCTCAGCTTTCGTTGCTATATCTCTCATCGTCGTCATAGTATTACCATCCTTTTAGTTAAGTTAACTAAACTTGTTATAAAGAATATATCAACTAATCTAAATTTATGCAAGCGTTTTCAACGAAAAAGAAATGGCGTATTAAAATTTTGGATATGACAGTATAGTAGGTGGACTAATTCTATTGAACATTAATCTGGCGGTAAAGGTGCATTTAACGGGCCTTTTCACCGGTTGTTTACCTCTATAAGGCGGTTATGTAAGATTCGCATATGAAATGAATGACTTCCATCTATCTAGTCAATAGTTATAGATGCATAACGCTTTGTTTAGTTAACAACTGTTATTGTTAACTAAATTACTTTGTTAGGGGGGCTGAATTAAGAAAGTGATTGCTCAATTTTTAGTGCTGTCTAAACAATTCCTTTGACCCTTTATCACTTGCGTGGTAAAGTGATAACGAGGAGGCGAAACAAAATGCAGAATCATACGATTGGCTCGCTCATTTGGTTACGTTTAATGCGTTTTACCAATCAAAGCAATCAACTGTCAAACGACTTTTTAAAGCGTTTCGATTTAACAACGGCACAATTTGATGTACTTGTACAAATTCAAACATACCAGCCCCTTACGCAAAGTGAATTAGCTGACAAAGTGACAGTGACGCAAGGCGGGATCTCCCGGATGCTTGTACGACTTGAAAAAGAAGGCTATATTGTCCGAAAGCAGGATTGGAAAACAAAAATGATTAGCCTCACGAATAAGGCCGAAACTATTTTAGAAAAGGCTATGCCAGCTCAACTGGGATTTCAAACGTCATTTTTTGAAGAGGTATTAACAAAAGAAGAAGAGAAAACACTCTATTCACTGATGACACGTATCCATAAACATAGTCAGAAAAAAGAATTACCGCCAGAGTGATTTTTTTTTACGCCATCACTTGACTAATCAACTAAAAACCAAGGAGGTACAATTATGTACAAAATACCTGGACACCACCACATTTCAATGATCACCAAAGATGCCGCGACGAATAATCATTTTTATCGAGAAGTATTGGGGTTACGCCGTGTGAAAAAGACGGTTAACCAGGATAGTCCATCGATGTATCATTTGTTTTATGGAGATTTGACAGGAAGTGCGGGAACAGAGCTGTCCTTTTTTGAAATGACGAATGCAGGAAGAACGGTTCGTGGTACAAATGCCATTACGCAAATTGGATTACTTGTGCCATCACTTGAAAGTTTGACGTATTGGAAACAGCGTTTTGAGCAGTTAGATGTCATGCATGGAGACATTACAACATATGCAGGTCGGGCAGCATTGCCATTTGAGGATTCAGAAGGCTTACGCCTGATTTTATTAAACAATAACGGTGAGGATATTCCGGAGTTTTGGTCGGCTTGGGAAGGTTCGGGCGTTGATCAAGAACATCGTATTTTAGGGATGGGAACTGTGGAAATCACAGTGCGCCATGTAGAACGGACAGCCAGTACATTGCGAGATCTATTTGGTTATGCAGAAGTGGCACGTTCTGAAGAGGGAGCTATTTATCAGTCTGTTGAAGGGCAAGCATTTGGTGAAATCGTTTTGAAGAAGTTAGAGGGACCGAGTGAAAAACCAGGCCGAGGCAGCATTCATCATTTAGCGATTCGCGTGAAAAATGAGGAAGAGTTACGTTATTGGGATGGCGTTGTGAAAGAGCGAGGCTTTGATTCATCAGGGGTGATTGATCGCTTTTATTTCCAAAGCCTATACTTCCGAGATTCGAATGGTATTCTATTTGAAATTGCAACAGATGGGCCCGGCTTTACAAAAGATTCGACCGTTGAAGCGTTAGGGACAAAATTAGATTTGCCGCCGTTTTTGGAAGGTAGACGTGGAGAGATTGAGGCGAAATTACAACCGATTGACTAAATAAGATTTGATTAGAAAAAAGGGGGCGATTCATAATGGAAAAATACCGTATTGAACCAACTAAAGGAATGGAATTTGGTTTGTACTCGATTGGGGATCACTTACTAAACCCCTTCACAGGAAGTAAAATCAGCGCTGGGCAACGTATTCAGGAATTAATAGGGGCAAGTAAGCTGGCAGACGAAGCAGGAATGGATGTTTTTGCGGTTGGTGAAAGTCATCAAATGCATTTTACTACACAAGCGCATACAGTTATTTTAGGTGCGATTGCACAGGCGACAAAAAATATTAAAATTGCGAGTTCTGCTACTGTGTTAAGTGTAAATGACCCCGTGCGTGTCTATGAAGACTTTGCGACACTGGATTTAATTTCAAAAGGGCGAGCAGAAATTGTTGCGGGGCGTGGTTCACGGATAGGGGCTTATGATTTACTCGGTTATGACGTGCGTGATTATGAAGAATTATTTGAAGAAAAGTTAGAGTTGTTGATGAAGATTAATGACGAGGAAACGGTAACGTGGCAAGGTCGGTTCCGTGCACCATTGAACAATGCGACTATTTTACCGCAGCCACAAAATGGTCATCTACCGATTTGGCGTGCAGTCGGTGGACCACCGGCTAGTGCCATTAAGGCGGGATATGCAGGAGTTCCGATGATGTTGACAACACTTGGCGGTCCGGCAGTTAACTTTAAGGCGTCAGTGGATGCCTATCGTGAGGCGGCGCAACGTAGTGGTTTTGACCCGACAGCTCTACCGGTCGCGACAACGAGTTTATTCTACACTGCAGAAAATTCCCAGGATGCACTGCGTGAATTTTACCCGCATATTGATACAGGTATGATGGCGTTACGAGGCGGCGGTTATCCGAAGCAACAATTCGCACAAGCGATAGATACGCGTGATGCGTTAATGGTTGGTAGCCCGCAGCAAATTATTGAAAAAATGCTCTACCAGTATGAGTTATTCGGTCAACAACGCTTCATGGCACAAATTGATTTTGGTGGCGTACCGTTTGATAAAATTATGAAAAATATAGAGCTGATTGCAACAGAAATATTGCCAGCTGTTAAGAAATATACAACTGGGAAATAAGGGGGCACCAAGATGAAAATCGTATTACTATCGGGTTCTAAAGTAGGGTCTAAAACAAGAACGGCGATGGATTATACGCTCACAATAGCACAAGAAAAATACGCTGATGTAGAGATTGCTTTGCTGGATCTAGCTGACTTTGATGTAGTATTTAGTGACGGGCGCAATTATTTCGACTATGAAGGTGACACGAAATATGTGACCGAAACACTGATGGCGGCGGACGCGATTATCATCGGCACACCGACGTTCCAAGCTTCTATTCCAGCTACGCTGAAAAATGTCTTTGATTTATTGCCAGTCAATGCGTTCCGAAATAAAGTGGTGAGTATGCTTGTTACGGCAGGCAGCCCAAAGCATTATTTGATGGTAGAGCAACAATTAAAGCCGATTTTAGCGTATATGAAGGCGCATATTGTTCCGACGTATGTTTTTATAGAAGAAAAAGACTTCAACCGCAAAGAAATCATTAATGATGATGTGCATTTCCGTTTGGAACGTTTAGTGGAGGATACCGTGTTGCTTGTTGAGGCTTATACAGGGATTCGGGAAAAGAAAGATGCGGAATATGGATTTTGATGGTAGGTTCTAAAACAGCCCTGAGCTGTTTTAGAACCTTTTTTTATAAATGGTTCGTTTGATATTTCAAATTGTAGATGCTATCATTGCTGCCGATTATAAATTTATGTGTTGTCTGATGGAATATCCCGAAATTCCACAGTCTCAAGGAATCCATTAGATTGCGCCTTGCGAAGAAACACCAACAGTTCAATTTTCATTTGATCTAATTGCCTTTTTTTAAATTCAACTTCAAATAGTTCATTTCTTGTTTCCATGGGCAAATCTCACTTCCTTAGAAAGAATGGCATGCAGTTATGCATTCGATGTAACAATTTAGATATCACTTTTGAATTCGGAACTCGTACTTTATTATTACTATATGGTCTAGTACCTTTATCTCTTTTACTTACCTTGACGGTTTCCTCGAAATAAGCGTCTTCAAATCGCATGCGAAAGCCCCCTCTTTTCTTGCTAAACTAAACATACCATTGTTGAGGCGGGAGTGATATTCAATTAGGTTGGGACATTTTTTTCTAAAACATGCATTTTTTGAAGGTTTCAGTAATTAATTTCTCACAATAAAATGGTATGATTAGTGTTACGTATGTACTATGCTATAAAAGTGAGGGATCCGCTTATGAAAGTAGGTCATTTAATAAGAGCAGAACGAATTAAACAAGACATGAAGCAATTAGTTTTAGCAAAAGGAATCTGCACACCTTCTTACTTATCTAAAATCGAACGGAATTTAATTTTCCCGAGTGAAGACATAGTCGTGTTATTATTCAATCGATTAGGCATAGATCCATCGAAGTTACAGAAAAATGACCAGCAAATTGAAATTGATTTTGAGAAAATGCTAGAAGCTACTTATAAAGAAGTGATCACAAATCGAGACGAGAACTTCACTAAACAAAAACTAGAGTATTTAGAACAGCACAGTCCATTATTTGAAAATCAATCGCTTTACTATTCATATCTTCTAATTCTATTAAGGTTTCGAATTAATTTAGGAACGAATTTACATGAACGAAAAAAAGAAATTGAAGATCTTGAAGCATTGAGCAAGGATTTTAATCCGCGTCAAATGTATTTATATACAATAAATAAAGCAATCTATCATTATTACACAGAAAGTCGTAATAAATCGATTGAATATTTCGAAGATGTGTTATTATTAGTAGAAGATTTACCATTAGAGACTTGGGAAAAAGCAGAATTGAATTATATGGTAGGGGTAGTTTACACGGCGGATAGTCGGATTTTTACAACTATTGATTATATAAGAAGTGCTCTTGATTATTTTAGAGAAAATTTTTCAATGAAGAGAGTGTTGGATTGTTACATTCTTATTGGAATTACTCGTAAGAAAAGAGAACAATTTCCTGAAGCGTTAGAATCTTATTTAAAAGCAATGCAAATTTGTGATGAGTTTAACTTGCACGATGAAAAAGGAATTGTATACCATAATATAGGGTCTTTATATGGGACAATGGGCAATAGTGAAGACGCAATTCTTTACTATAAAAAAAGTATTAAATATAGGACAGAAAAAGACAGCCCATTTATTTCAATACTTTGTTTGGTTACTGAGTATTCAAAAATTAATAACCACCAATTTGTTAATGATTGGTGTGATAAAGGACTTACTTTGATTTCGCAATTAAAGAATAATAACTTCACATCATATTATCATCATTTTATGTTTTTTAAATCGCTTCATAGTGAACAAGGTTTATCTGATAAAATTATTGAAGAAGCAATTGAATACTTTAAATTAATTGAGGATTATCAATATGTCCATAAATATTCTATTGCACTAGCGGAATGGTACTACAATAATAGGAAGTATAAACTATCGTCTATTTACTATCAAGAAGCAAATAGATATGGTTACTTATATAGAAAAATTAAAAGATGGGAGGATTTATAATGAAGAAAATTTTGTCAATTCTTGTACTTGTAATAATTTTGAGTGGAGTTGCAGGGAATCAAGCTTTTGCAACTAAAGATGAGTTACCTAAGTTGGCTAGAACATCTAGTTTTACAATTGAACTCCTAAAATAAGCACAATAAAGGGAGCAGCTCTTAACCGAGTTGTTCCCTTTGTCGTTTTCACTGGAAGTATTGCATATCGAAATTTAATGGGGTTACTACAAGAAGTACCCCTGCTCAAACGACAACCCACTAAATTTTTGTCATGTATAGTGGCTTCGAACGTATGAAAGATGCCTATTAAAACAAACTGCATAAGTAAATACTTTCAACTTTCTTCCAAATTAATTGACAGCGCGAACTTTTAATTACAGGGTCGATTAACTTCTGAAAACACTATTTACCCAAGTGTTTCCACAACTTTCTCGGCTATAACATGCGCTTCCAAATCCCGCTGATAGGATTCGGCAGATACTTGTCCATCTTTAACAGCCTCCAAGAAAGCGGCAATGACACCGTGGAATCCGCGTTTTTCAAGCGTTGGCTGCCAATCGTCACTACCTAGAGTGAGGCTGTTTTTATCAATATGAGAAATCACTTCATTGACATTCATGACCTTACGCGTTTCATGGGCGTTCATGACTTCCACTTTTTCCTCGGTTGTACCCGCCTCACGATTCATAATGCCAATCGCCGTCCCTTGTGCGGCTTCCAACTGTAAAACGACGTGATGGAGCAAACCATTTTCCTGCTTACCCCGTATACGAATCTGTTCAATTGGATAAGGGAACAAGTAGAGTAGTGTATCGATCACATGAATGAAATCATCGAAAACAAACTGCCGTGATTCACCTGCATGATGCCCCCGGTTTTTCTGCATGACAACCATATTTGGCTCTTCTATTTCCTTTAACTTCATATAAGGAAGCGCATATCTCCGGTTGAAACCAACCATTAAGAGCAGTCCTTTACTTTCGGCTTTTTTCATTAAACGTGTCGATGATTCCAAGTCATAGGTGATAGGTTTATCCACATAGACGTGAATACCGTTGTCGAGTAGCTTATCAATGATCGTTTCATGAGATTCTGTTGATGAATGAACGAATGCCGCTGAGATTCCGCTTGCCAGCCATTGGTCAAAATCCCGGTAGAGATGTTGAATCGAATACGTGTTAGCGATGTCCTTCAATGTATCTTCATTTCTAGTACAAATATGGAGCTCAATCCCCTTTGTTTGTGATAAAACAGGCAAGTACGCCTTCTTTGCAATATCACCAATGCCAATCATTCCGATCTTCATACAGTCAACTCCTGTTTCATTGTTTATTATCATCTTACAGCATTCGATTTTGAAATACCTTAGAACTGTACATTGCAGCAAAACTTCCACTTCCATAAGACAAGGTCCATTTAATTAGGTTTACTCATATATTGATGAGAATGGGGGTGAAAAGTTGAATCAAATTTCCGTGCAACCTTCTACGAGTACAGAAGTTTTAAATGATATTTTGAAAGCGATTAATGGTGAGTACACCGCGATCGCCTGCTATGAATTATTAGCAAGCCAAGCTCCAAATGACGAGACGAAAAAACGTATTCTTGAAATCAGAAATGATGAAATCAGGCACTATGAAACATTTTGGTATCTTTATATTTCTTTAACTGGAAAACAGCCAACTCCACAAATTATACATCAATGTCCTGCAGATTATAAAAGTGGTGTACTTGCCTCATTCATAGATGAACAGGAAGCTGTTGCTTTCTATCACAATATTGCAAGAAGTGCTGATAACCCGGTCATTAGAGATGCTTTTACACGTGCTTCAGCTGATGAACAAAATCATGCAGTTTGGTTTTTATATTTTATGAATCGTCTTTAATCGGTTAGCAGCTGACAATGACAATGGTTTTATTATTGCAATTGTCGATGAAAAGCTGATTGAATGAGTATTTTTCAAGACTTTTAACAACAAGAAAATCCTGGTCCTGTCGTTTGAAATTTGACGATAGGACCGGGATTTTTGCTTGGCAATGGTAGGAGTGATATTACGAGTGAAGCTTTACCTTTTTTTATTCTCAAACAACAGGTAATGTGCATTTCCCACTTTACCTTCTATGTAATCGAGTGAAAAATGACCGTGTGGATCTGCTAAATCTCCAATGGCTCGAGATAGATTGTCAATCGCGAGATGTAGCGTCTCCAACTGCCTAGTCTCGTTGCCCCGATTCATCTCATCCATAATTTCGTGAGCGAGATGCTGGATTCGACGCAAGCGAGTTTCCTTTGTCATCATAATATCCTCCCCCATCAACTGATATTGCCTAACTATATGGCGGATGGGGGAGGGTTATGACTGGACGCAGATTGTGCGGTATTATAAATCTTTCAAAAATCCGACAATCCCATCCATCAACCCGTGTGCCAAAGGTAAATCTGGATTACCATAAGTCGCGATATTACCTTCGCGATCTTCAGGTGATTCCTTCAAGATATGATTCATTTTGTCCACGATCAGTAACTCGGCATCTTTTTTCGCGTCATGCAATAGTTCCGCGTCCTTAACGGGTACTTGGATGTCTCGATTGCCGTTCACTAGGAGAACTGGGACTTGTAGCTTTTTCAGTTGCTCGGCCGGGTCATAGTGCAACCATGAAATCATATAAGGTTGAACGGATGGGCGGAAGAGACTTTGCAATTCGGGGCTGATGGTTTGTACTTGCTCGCCTTGTTTTAACGCATTCAAAATGGTGTTGGATTCTTCGAGTAGGTTAGCCGGCAGTTGCTCATCTAATTGTTCCATAAGTACTTGATCAATCGGTCTACCTGCTCCTGCAATGGAAATGAATGCATCCGCAATTGCTTGTTCCGCAGCGACCATCCCGATTAATGACCCTTCGCTATGGCCGATAATGCCAACCTTTGAAAAACGTGCATCCGTTTTAGCAAATTGAACCCATGCCGCAGCATCGTCAATATAGTGATTGAACCGCAAATCTTGTTCTTTGCCAGCTAAGCCCATGTTCTTACCGATTCCGCGCTTGTCATAGCGGATACTCGCCACACCTTCTGCTGCTAACCCTTCCGCAATCATTTTCAAACTATTATTTTTCCCGGGCAACAATTGTGAATTGCCGTCATGATCTGTGGGACCAGATCCTGCGATAATGACCATGAGTGGGAAAGGACCTTCACCTTGAGGCATTTCTAATAGGCCATCCATCGTTCCATTTTCTACGTCCACTTGAACAACATCACCTGTTTCAACGACTTCTTCTGGACTGCCTTTTGTTAATTCAAAGGGGAAGGATTGACCTTGTTGTGTGAATGTCCCCGTGATGCTGTCTTGTGCTACTTTGCCATCAAATGTGATGCGTTGACCTTGAATATTCATCTCAAGAAATATGTCTGTGTCATTTAGTGTCGTGCTTGTTAGTGCGTAGTCATTTAATCCTTGTGCGGGAATACTAATTGTGCCGCTCGTTTTTTCGAATGTCAGTATAATGGGCAGCGGTTGATTTGGAACCTGAATGGAGCCATTCCATACACCTTCAATTTCTTCCAATGAACTCACCTCTTCTGCATTAGTTTCTGGCATTGCTTCTTTCTTCTTGCTACAGCCCGCAATTAATAGAAGGATGCTTATCAATAAACAAAAAGTAATCCCGAATTTTTTCATACGGAGCCCTCCTGCTACCTAATTTGTTCTATACATAGTATAACAAAGTGGATTGGTGGAGTAAAGAATATTCAACTTTCTTGTTGCGTTTTAATTTGAATGACGCACTTCAGTCTATTAGTATTTCTAATAGACTCCCATTCATACAATCGAATTTACTTATGATTGAAAGATGAATATGCTAAGTGTATAGAAGCTTTAGTTGAAAGAAGGATGCCCTATGGAATACGTTATGCTTTATTTCATCGGCTTTGCAGCAACGACGCTTGGTACGTTAGCGGGAGGTGGGGGACTGATCAGTTTGCCAGCCATGCTGTTGATGGGGTTGCCCGTTCACTCCGCAATTGGGGCCAACAAAGTATCGAATACAGTGAGCTCCTTTTCAAGTTTTTTTGTCATCTATAAAAATAAAGAAGTCACCGTCAAAGAAGCGCTGACGGTTGTCCCACTCAGCCTGACCGGGGGAATTACCGGCGGGGTGATTGCCTCCTTTTTAAAAGAAGAGTGGATGGTTGTCATTGCGATTGTGCTGCTGACCTTTGCATTCATTACCTCATTTTTAGGAAAAGTAGACTTTGAGGGCAATGAGCCGTTCCGTGTTACGAAGAAGAGTGCCTCTTCGTTGTACGGTATCGGGATTTACGATGGCGTATTTGGTCCTGGTAGTGGAACATTAGCGTTATATGTCTATGCACGAATGAAAATCTCTTACCTGAGAGCTGTCGGTCTATCTCGTATTATGATTTTTTCGAGCTGTTTTGGTGCATCAATTAGTTATATTTCAACAGGGAAAATCATTTGGCCACTTACGTTTGCGTTGATGTTAGGGTCAATCAGTGGAGCGCAGCTTGGCGTTCGCCTTGCACGGAAATTAAAAGCGAAGCATGTGAAACCAATTCTTCGTGTTGTGACAGTACTATTGATCGTGCAAATAGTAGTGGAATATTTTGGATAGGTTTAAAAAAGGCCGTTTCAAAAGTCGATTGTCGTCGATTTTTGAAATGGCCTGTTTTATTATTGGATTTTAAAATAATTGCGAAGCAAGTAAGAAACCCATTTACAATGGGAGTGCGTTCGAATGTTTTCAAGTAATCCCTTTACGATGGCTGGACTTAACGTCGGTTCAACTAACTGTTGCTTCAGAAGGATTAGTGATTCTTTTTCAATAGACTCTTCAATTTCATCTATATTTTGTTCGAGGATTTCGAGAATTTGATCCTTCGTTGCTTCTTCAGTCATTGGTTGTTGACGAAGTTGAATCAGCTCGGTTGAAATAAACGGGATTGTAATATGTCTTGCTAGTACATTTGTTTTTTCCACAAGTGACTTGGCTAGTAGATCTAAATCTAATGGCAGGTTATAGAATAAAAACAACTCTGAATATGTTTTCATAAAGCCTTTCACGCAGTACATGACGTCGTGTTTTGTCTGTTCAATCTCATCACCGTATAATCGTTCGACCATCGATAAGATAATTGTATCCATTGCTTGATCATAAATACGGCCTTTTAGGATGAATTCCTCGTTAAATGATCGCATTTGTTCTTTAATAAGAATCTTGGCGAAATCAGCATGTTTATCAAAGGAATTGAAAATGGTGTAATAAAATTTGTATAAAAGGTCTTCATCGTTTTTTGTGCTTTTGACCACGTAGTCAATATCGGAAGTGAACTTCATCATGAAGTAATCGATCAATGCTAAAATCAATTCGTCCTTTGATTTGAATGATAGGTAGAAAGCGCCTTTTGAAATGCCGCAGTGCTCAGTGATTTGTTGGATGGATGTTGATTCAAAGCCTTTTTCTGCGAAAAGTTCTAATGCCTTTTCCATAATCAATTGTTTTTTCATCATTGGTATAGTATCGCTCCTAGGGTTTTTTGTTGACAGATGACCCGTTAGTCATTAGTATAAGGAATTGAATCAGATTAGTCAAATAGGGGAAGGTGTAAGAGTGAAAGGTTTAGTCAATTTTGTCTTGAAGAATAAATTAGCAGTTTGGTTGCTAACAATCATCATAGTTGTATCGGGTATCTATTCAGGTACACGTATGAAAACAGAGACGCTTCCAGATATTTCGATTCCATTTTTAATGGTGATGGATGTCTACCCGGGGGCCACTCCTGAGCAAGTCATGAAGGATGTCTCCATACCATTAGAGAAAGCGGTAGACAATCTTGAACATGTAAAATCTGTTTATTCAAATTCCTATTCGAATATGTCAAATCTTCAAGTTGAATACGAATATGGTATAGACATGGATGAGGCGAAACGTGCATTAGCATCAGCGCTCGATGCAGTGTCTCTACCAGAAGGCGCTCAAAAGCCAACCATTACAGCAATTAGCATGAACATGATGCCCGTTGTTGCATTGAGTATCAGTAGTACGACGGAGGATATTGTTGAACTAACATCCACAGTCGAGGAAATCTTGCTTCCAAAAATCGAGAAAATCGATGGGGTAGCATCTGCTACTATTACAGGTCAGCATATTGAAGAAGTACAACTTACGTATGATGACAAAAAGATGGCTGAGCTTGGTATAACGCCAGATTCAGTCAAGCAAATGATCCAAGCAAGTGATCTAGCTGTATCATTGGGTCTTTACGAATTCGAAGAAGGTGAGCAAGCTGTTGCAGTAGACGGCAAGTTCATGACAGCTGATGAATTAAAAGGAATGCTTATTCCTGTCACACCGTCTGAAACAAATCCATCACCATTTGTGAAGCTTGGCGATATCGCGACAATTGAAGTCGTCGGTAAAGTACAATCAGTTTCACGAACAAACGGTGAAAATGCCATTGCCATTCAAATTATTAAAGGGCAGCAGGCAAACACAGTAGATGTTGTAAATGATGTGAAGAAATTAATTTCAGATGAAGAGAAAAAAATTGACGGTCTTGTAGTCGATGTATCACTTGACCAAGGTGCGCCAATTGAAAAATCGGTTTCAACAATGATTGAAAAGGCGTTATTTGGTGGGGGAATTGCGATATTAATCATTCTTCTCTTCTTACGCGATTTTAAATCAACCATTATTTCAATCGTCTCCATCCCGGTTTCGATTTTCATGGCTTTACTGCTACTCAACTGGATGGGGATTACGCTCAATATTATGACGCTTGGTGCGATTACGGTTGCCATTGGGCGTGTCATCGATGACTCGATTGTCGTCGTTGAAAATATTTATCGGCGTCTGCATTTAAAAACAGAAAAATTATCAGGTCGGGTGCTTGTGCGTGAAGCAACGATTGAAATGTTCAAACCAATTATGTCCTCAACATTAGTAACGGTTGCGGTATTCGCGCCACTTATTTTCGTGGGCGGTATGGTCGGTGAGTTGTTCATGCCGTTTGCATTAACAATGACATTTGCACTTGGTGCTTCGTTACTTGTTGCGATTACAATCGTTCCTGCATTATCTCACTTCTTATTTAGGAAAAAGCTATATAGTGAGAAAACAGAAAGCAACCATAAAGAGGTTGGTAAATTAGCAACTTGGTACAAAGGCATTCTAGCTTGGACGCTCAACCATAAATGGATTACTTCAATCATTTCCATTGTTTTATTAGCTGGAAGTGTGGCATTGACGCCATTAATTGGATTTAGCTTTATGGGTAGTGAAGAAGAAAAAGTGATGTACTTAACGTACACGCCAGAGGCTGGCGAGCTAATGGAAGATACGTTAGCAAACATTGGAGCTGTGGAACAAGAGCTATTAAAACGCGATGATATTGATATTGTCCAGTTATCTGTTACGGATGCGGCTGATCCTATGGCAGCTATGATGGGTGGAGGTTCAAATGGTGCGTTAATGTACCTGATCTTTGACCCAGATATGAAGAATTTCCCGGAAGCTCGCACAGAAATTGAAGACTATGTATTCAACATTGCCGAAACAGGCGAATGGAAGAGCCAAAACTTTGGCGCTATGGGCGGTGCGTCTACAAATGAAGTAAGCTACACGTTCTACAGTGAAAATTTAGATAAGCTAAATGAAGCTGTAAAAATGGTAGAAGGCGTTATGAATGACAACAATCGTCTTGAAGATGTTTCTTCAAGTGCAAAAGATGCATTTGTAGAGTACAAACTTAAAGTAGAGCAAGATGAATTACTGCAGTATGGGTTAACAACAGGGCAAATCGTTATGATGTTAAATCCAATGCGCATGCAAGATGTCTTGACAACAATTGAAAAAGACGGCAATACATTAAAAGTAATTGTACAGCAAGAAGAAGCTGTTCAACCAAAATCGATTGATGATTTATTAGCAACAGAAGTACCGACTGCGCTTGGTACGACAATGAAACTGTCTGAGTTAGTAGCCGTTGAAAAGGGGACAACGCTCAATGCGCTCACTCGTAGTAAAGGTGAATATCATGCAACAGTTTCAGGAACAATAATTGATGCTGATATTTCAAAGGCAACATCTGAAATTGATAAGGCAATTGATAAATTGGAGTTACCGAAAGGTGTTACAATTGACACTGCTGGTGTTGCTGCGGATATGAAGGAAACATTTACACAACTAATTGTGGCAATGCTTGCTGCTATCGCAATTGTGTACTTCATCCTAGTGGTCACATTCCGTGAGGGTGTTGCACCATTCGCAATTCTAGTATCGTTACCATTTGCAGTCATTGGTTCATTTGTTGGTTTATTAATCGCAGGTGAAACGATCTCTGTATCGGTCATGATGGGTCTACTGATGTTAATCGGTATCGTTGTTACGAATGCGATTGTACTTGTAGACCGGATTATCCGTATGGAACGCGAAGGTTTGAAAATGCGTGAGGCAGTTCTTGAAGCGGGAGCAACGCGACTGCGTCCAATCCTTATGACTGCAATCGCAACAATCGGTGCACTTATTCCGCTGGCAATTGGATCAGGCGGTGGCGGCGGTTTAATCTCCAAAGGTCTTGGTATTACTGTAATCGGTGGGTTAATCAGTTCAACGTTATTAACGTTGATTGTCGTACCGATCGTTTACGAGATATTATCTAAGCTGTTCAAGAAGAATCGTATTGAAATAGAAGAAGACTGATTGAACAGCCCAACAAGGAGATGCGTTTCCTCGTTGGGCTGTTTTTTACGTATTTAGTTCACTTCACTTGGGTGACGATTTACTCGGACGTTTCGATCTAACGTGGCGATTTTCTCTATATTTTCTTCAGTTAACTTGAAATCGAAAACATCGAGATTTTCTTTGATCCTTGAGGGTGTTACGGATTTAGGAATAGCAATTACGCCTGTTTGTAAATGCCAGCGTAGGATGGTTTGTGCTGGCGTTTTCCCATGTTGGGCGGCGACTTCTTGAATGACCTCATCCTGTAAGGCGTCTTTTCCATTCATAAGAGGGCTGTATGCTTCTAGTTTAATGGAATGTCCATCGCAAAATTCTTTAAGTTCCTTTTGTTGTAAGTAAGGATGACGTTCTACTTGATTCACCGCTGGGACGATTTCACATTCATCCAAAATTCGTTGCAAATGTTCAATTTCAAAGTTGCTGACACCAATTGCTTTTACGCGTCCATCTTTATAAAGTTCTTCAAGTGCTTTGTATGTTTCAATATATTTATTGTGTAAAGGTGTTGGCCAGTGAATTATATACAAATCAATATAATCCACACCAAGTTTTTCGAGGCTTGCATCAAATGCTTGTAATGTACTTTCATAGCCATGATCGGCGTTCCATAATTTTGTCGTAATAAACAATTCTTCTCTTGGAATTTTAGTTTCTGCAATCGCTTTTCCGACACCTAATTCATTGCGATAAATCATAGCTGTATCAATTGAACGATAACCTGCTTCCAGTGCGTGTTCAACTGTAGTCGTTGCAATCTCATCAGGAACCTTCCATACCCCGAATCCAAGCTGCGGCATACGCACTCCATTATTTAGTGTGACATTCTCCATTCCGTTCTCCCCTTTTTGATTATTCTGAATCAAATTCAGCATACTATATGGCTCTTTTTAATGAAAATAAACAGCCTTAATGGAGGGACGTTGTATAAACACCAAGTATTTGTTATATTATAAGGAATAGACAATCTTTGATGTGACCGAGTAGATAAGAATTGTGAACCAGAGAGTGTAGCGATTTGCTGAGAGCTAGACCACCGCTTCTTATTGAAACCTACCACGGAGATGTTATGCCAACATAACCGAGTCGTTTTCGTTATCAAACGTTTTAGAGGGCTTGAATTGATTCGATTCGAGCTAAACTAAGGTGGTACCACGTCCATTTCAGCACAAAGACGTCCTTATACAAGGGCATTTTTGTGCTTTTTATTATCTTTATTCAGAAACCCACTGAATAAAGATAATAGCCTCCGGCGGATGTCACAGATTTTGAAAGGAGTTAATCGAGCCCGCTCGATTCAAAATCTGGACGCAATCACGCCAAGGCGTAATTGATTAAGAGGAGGAGAAATTAATGACTAATCTACAAAAAAGTGATTTTTCAAAATGGTATATTGATACAATTCAAAAGGCGGATTTAATGGATTATACGCCAGTACGAGGGTGTATTGCCTTTAAACCAGATGGCTACGAAATTTGGGAGCATATTCAAGCGGAAATGGATCGTCGCTTTAAAGAAACAGGACATCGTAATGCGTATTTCCCGATGCTAATTCCAGAATCGTTTTTTGAGAAAGAGAAGGATCATATCGAAGGATTTTCACCGGAGCTTCCTTGGGTAACAGAAGCAGCAGGTGAAAAACTAGAAGAGCGTTTAGCATTGCGTCCGACTTCTGAAACGATGATTGGGCATCTCTATTCGGATTGGATTAAAAGCTACCGTGATCTACCTGTGTTAATTAACCAATGGGCGAACGTGTTCCGTTGGGAAAAGAAAACACTGCCGTTCATTCGCACATCTGAATTTTTATGGCAGGAAGGGCACACAGCTCACGTAGATGAAGAAGAAGCACGCGCAGAAACGATGCAAATGCTGAACATTTATAAAGAGGTTGTTGAAGAATTGCTGGCAATTCCGGTATACGATGGTCAAAAAACACCATCTGAACGTTTCGCGGGTGCGGTTGACACGTATTCTATTGAAGCAATGATGAAGGATGGTAAAGCTGTTCAGGCTGGAACTTCACATTACTTGGGGACGAAATTTGCGGAAGCCTTCGATATTAAGTATTTAAATAAAGAAAACAAGCATGTACATGTCCATACAACTTCTTGGGGAACGTCTACGCGTTTAATCGGTTCTGTCATTATGACGCATGGCGATGAGCAAGGTCTTGTATTGCCACCACGTATTGCGCCAACCCAAGTTGTGTTAATACCAGTAGGTCCATGGAAGAAGAATCCTGCCATTATGGAAAAACTGGATGAAATTTTCGCTGCACTAAAAGCACAAGGCATTCGAGTTCGTTTGGATGATTCCGATCAATCTCCGGGCTATAAATTCAATGAGTGGGAGCTAAAAGGTGTTCCTGTTCGCGTTGAATTAGGTCCACGGGATTTGGAAAATAACCAAGCATTGATCAAAGCACGTGACGAAGGCGAAAAAGAAGCTGTCGAGCTTTCTACTATTGTTGCGCGCATTGAAGAGGAATTAGTGACGATGCAAGCACGTCTACTCGAAAAAGCACGTGCATTCCGTAAACAACATTCGCATACGCATGTTGATTCAATTGAGCAATTAGCAAAACACATCGCAGACTCAACTGAAAAAGGAGAAATTCCTGGTTGGATTCTTGCGGGTTGGTGTGGAGGTGATGCTTGTGAAGAGCAAGTGAAAGAAGAAACGAAATTCACAACGCGCAACATTCCATTTAACCCACCAGCAGAGAAATCTAGCTGCATCAATTGTGGAAAAGAATCGAAGCATACAGTGTGGTTTGCTCGCTCTTATTAAGAATAGGGAAACGGGGTTGTCCATTTTGGATATCCCCGTTTTTATATATCGATTTCTACTCTTCGCCGAGTGATCTTGGAGAGTTATTGATCAATTGGGCAGGGGTATCAATCATTTGGACGAGGTTATCGATAAACTCGGCGGAGTTATCAATCATTTGGACAAGGTTATCGATCAATTCAACAAAGTTATCGTCATTTTGGGACCTTCAACTTATCGAGGCTCTTACGCTTTACTCTCCGAAAAAATACTAGCAACCCCCAGTAAAAACAGCATAACAATCCCAATCAACGAAAGCGTAGACCACTCGATACGTGGATCGAATAGCTGGAAAGCGAATGTGAAAACAGGTATGAAACAGATGGTCATCATGACAAAGAATGGCTCACAGTATTGAATCCCTTTTTGCAATAAAAAAGTCGGTAGTGCTACTCCGAAAATAGTTACGAGTACAATCCAATCGATATTTGCCATCAAATACGTCGGTAAAATTGCACATGTCATTAAAAAGGATAGAGTAATAATTCCGTAAAAACGATGCGCTAAAATCGCCGAGCTCGTCCAGCCAGCATTACTTAACTTCTTCGAGTAAATCGTGCAAAGTACCGCGCCTAATCCGCATAACACCGAGGCAACTATGCCATACATAAAGTCAGCTGTATTGGCCACCTGTACCCCTGAGAATCCAAACAATGCGGTCAACATAAGCAATACACTAGCGGCAAACGTGCCGGCTGTAATGATCCATTGTGCTCGCGTTGCTCGTATTTTTTCCTTCGCAAGCATCGCTGTTACCACAATGGCGAAAAAAGGTCCAACCCCCATCTCCAATGAACTGACAATCGCCGGTTCGATAAACTTCAATGCATAATAAAAGCCCATGAACGCCAAAATGGAGCTGCCATTCAATTTCACTAGATCCCCTAACGATGCGCGCACCGAAACAGTCGACGTTCTTCGTTGTTTAAAGGCAATCATATTGAAAAGAATCGTCGTAATGAAAAAACTAACTCCTGTGAATAAAAAGGGATGGACACCCTGCACTTGATTGGCATAATAGACTTGGCTCACAGACATCAGTAGGGCAGAGAGTAATAAGAAGCTTGCACCTACCATCATTGATTTTGATACATTATTCTTTGTTAGAATCGCCGTTTTCATCTCACACTCTCTCCTCCCAAAAAAAATTAATACGCAAAAAAACTCCATGCCATCCCACTTGTATTTGCATACAAGGGACGACAGAAGTCGTGGTACCACCCTACATTTACTTAATCAAATAAGCCTTCATCAGAGGTCCATAACGCGGATCAAACGGATTTTCTTACTACAAGTTCAGAAAATCAGCTCAAAGGTGAATTTGTAGCAAGTTATCCCAATACTCTCAGCGCGTATTAGTCTCTGTCCGATAATGAAAGCCACTTTGTCCTTTTCATAGCTGTTATTTATATTGTCTAATAGTTTAGAATACTTATGTTGGAATGTCAATCAGTTATATGATGATTGACCATAATATTCCTTACAAAATCTTATCAAATTCTTCATACTAGATTAATAAATGACAGGTAACATGAACTCGTAATCAAAACGAATATTACGGGGGAATTACATTGAATTTGAAAAAAGCAATGGTCGCGGGTATTGCGGCAGCTGGGTTTTTGTTAACGGCTGGACAGCCACATAATGTGTTAGCGGAACAACCGCCTTTTTTCCAATACAAAGGAGAGAAATTACGAGCCACACAAATTGCACAATATGATAGTTTGGCTGGATTAGGTGGGACGGAAATCTTAGCCTATGATGAAAAACTGAAACGAGCATTTGTGACAAATGGGGCGGAATCTGCCATCGATATTTTATCATTTGAAGCGCTGAAATCAGGGGAATTCACAAATGTGAAATCTTTGAAACGTCTTTATTTGAAGGATTTTGGCATTAAAAATGTTACTGACATTACAAGTGTAGCCGTTCACCCAACAAAAGATATCATTGCCTTATCTGTTGTCAGTAAGCCGAAAACAGATCCTGGATACATCGTGCTATTAACAAAGACAGGCGATTTCATCACCCAGGTGAAGGTTGGCGCATTACCAGATATGGTGGCTTTCACGCCCGATGGAACAAAGCTTTTATCTGCGAATGAAGGAGAACCAAGCGATGATTATACCGTGGATCCTGAAGGAACGATTTCAATTATTGATCTGACAGTAGGCCTTGACATTCTAAATGCTCAGACATTGTCATTCGAAGGCGCTGTGTTGGATAAAAACGTGCGCGTAGGTTCAAAAGGTACAATCTTACAACAGTTGGAGCCGGAATACATTGCGATTTCGCCAGATAGTAAACGTGCTTTCGTTGCGCTTCAAGAAAACAATGCAGTGGCTACGGTCAACTTGGAGACCAATACAATTATGCATGTGAAAGGTCTTGGTGTGAAAGATCATTCTATTCCAGGGAATGAACTGGATGCAAAACGAGATGATCAAACAATGATTGAAAGTTTGCCTTTACTTGGATTTTATATGCCAGACGCTATTGATACATTTTCTGTAGGTGGAAAAACATATATCCTCACACCGAACGAAGGAGATGCGCGTGACTATGAAGCGTACTCTGAGGAAGCAAGCATTGAAGATATTGCCGACAAAATTCAGTTGAATGCACAGCATTATGCAGGCTACACACAGGAAGAATTAGATCAATTGGTTGCGGGTGGTTTGTTAGATGATATGAAGAAGACGAAAATCACATTGGAAAATGGCTTAATAGATGGGAAGTATGAAGCGCTATATTCATATGGCGGTCGTAGTTTCTCGATTTTCGATGCAGACACGATGAAGCTTGTTTACGACAGTGGAAGTGAATTTGAAAGAATTACTGCCGAGGCGTTGCCAACGTATTTTAATACGAGTAATGATGAAATTTCCTATGATAAACGAAGTGCGGCGAAGGGACCGGAACCAGAAACAGTCGTAGCAGGTGTTATTAATAATATAACCTATGCGTTTGTAGCGCTAGAGCGTCTAAGCGGTATTATGGTTTATGATCTAACGAATCCGGAAAGTCCAGAGTTTACTACACTTATTTCAAGTCGTGATTATAGTGAAGATGTAAAAGGGGATGTGTCTCCTGAGGGGTTGCGATTCATACCGGCGGAAGCAAGTCCAACGGGATATCCTTTACTTGCTGCTACACATGAAGTTTCAGGGACAGTTGCCGTCTATGAGTTTGGTGGAAAAGAGGTTGCGAAGCCAACGTCATTTACGGATGTAGATAAAAGCCATTGGGCATTTACATACATGAACGATCTTTATCAAAGGGATATTATCAATAGCCTATCAAATAATAGCTTTGCACCACAACAATCTGTAACGCAGGTTGAATTTGCAGCTATGCTTGCACGGACATTAGGATTATCTTTAACTTCAGATCAATCCTCATTCGAAGATGTTCCAGAATGGGCGGCAAAAGAAGTTCAGGCATTAGTGGAAGTAGGTATTATTGAAGGAAGTGGGAGCTTTCATTCGAATGAAGTACTGACGAGGGAACAAATGGCTGTTATGCTCATTCGTGCATATGAATATAAAACACAGACGACAGTTCAAGTAACAAAAGGGAAGGTTTATAAAGACGATCGTTCGATTTCTCAAGAAGCAAAAGGTTATGTTCAAAAAGCTAGTCAGCTGGGGATGATGCAAGGAAGTAATAATAATTTTTCCCCGAAGTTGGCATCTACACGTGCCCATGCCGCAAAAGTTCTTTCTTTATTGGCTGAGAAGTAATGGAATGATACAAGGGGAAGAAGGGCTACCTAATAAGTCGATTTACTATAAAGAAGCAGGCAGGGAAATGATTCGTTTTTCTCTGCCTGCTTCTTTTGGCGGGATGATTCGACTTAAAGGTAGTATTTCCCTGCCGTTCGGTAGTAATTGCGGTCGGTTAACGAAATAGGATGAATACTAGGGAGTTAGCTTCAAAAATTCGATGATTTAAATAGTGAAAGTAGGGGAATGGCAGTATTGTCAATCTATTGAAAATGATAGACAAGGGAATGATGAAAAAATGTTGCAAAAATGTCGAATTGTCTATTAACAAACTGTGAACTTTTTACCTGTACGGGTATTTTTTCTACTGACCTTTGTTACAATGTAAGAGACAATAGAAGGAGGTCATAGATGTGAGAAAGACATCGACTTTAGTACTAGGATTCTTATTTGTCGTTTCACTTGCAGTTATCGGCTTGATGGCCAACCAATTGGAAAAGAAAGAACAAACCGCAACGAATACTGAAACCGCGGAACAGAAAGAAGAAGTAGCAGGAAAAGTAGCGGGAGTTACACACACTCCACCATCTCTTGATGATGTGCCTGAAGGGCCTCTCGGAGAGGCAATTTTAAGAGGGTACGCGCTAACGAATGACACGTCAAATGTACTGAGGGCAGAAGCATCAACTGCTGAAGATGGGGAGCAACGGGTCAATGCTCTATCTTGTACAAGTTGTCACGCTGGGGCGGGACTGGATGAAAATTCTTCGTCATTTGTCGGCGTATCCGCGGTATATCCGATGTATATTCCACGTTCAGGTCAAATTGTGACGTTGGAAGAACGTATCAATGGATGTATGGTCAGAAGTATGGACGGTCAAAAATTTGCTCCGGATGATGAAGATATGGATGCAATGGTTGCCTATTTGACGTACATATCTGAAGGAATTCCTGTTGGTGTAGATTTACCTTGGCGTCACCAAAATAGCCTTGATGATTTGCCAACACCAAGCGTAGCAGACGGTGAGCAATTGTATCAGCAATCTTGTATTGCTTGTCATGCTGCCGATGGATCAGGGACGGGTTCTAACACAGGACCTGCTCTATGGGGTGAAGGTTCATTCAATGATGGAGCTGGACTTGCTCGGATGACAAAGATGGCTGGTTATATTCAAAACAATATGCCACTTGGTGCTGAAAAAACATTAAGTGACAAAGAGGCAAGTGACCTTGCTGCCTTCGTCTTATCACAAGAGCGTCCAGAGTGGAAAAATCACGACAAAGACTGGCCTAACGGTGGTCGCCCAACAGATATTATGACGAAAGATCTTCGTCAACAAGTGCAAGATGGCACGATTGATTGGGATGAAGTGCTCGGGAAGAATAAACAATAATAAGAGATGAAAAAGCTAGGTTCTCAAAACAGAACCTAGCTTTTTTATATTTACTAAATGTCGTTATAAATGTAAGGAAATTGTTAATCTTGACTCCCATTATTGTGATTTTTGAAAATACAATGTAATATATTCTTTACTTAAGGTAAAAAATATATTACATTGTATCCAGGAGGTGATTGGCATTGCCATTCACGAATGACAGACAGATAAGCAATCGGATTGTTGTATTAAGGGCAGAAAGAGGTTTATCTCAAAAAGAGGTTGCTGATCAATTAGGCGTGAGTCGGCAGACGATCATATCATTAGAAAAAAACAGATATAATCCCTCTTTAAAATTAGCTTTTGACATTGCACTATTTTTTAATGTGGATCTACATGAAGTTTTTCAATACGGAATTGGGGAGGAATAGGGAATGGATATTTTTTTAGCTGTCACAAGGATTGCATATGTTCTACTTTTTTTCTACGCGATGTTTATCCAGTTCAAATTTGAATGGGGGGAAGAGGGCAAGGATGAAAGGGGGAAGAATATTGCTAGTAAATCATATAGTATTGTATTCCCACTTATCCCTTTAGGATGGCTATTTATTGAATTGTACAGTAGCAATATTAGTGCACTTGACTATGAAACATATAAATTGGCTATTTGGTTTTTAGTAACGGGGTTAATGATTCTTCATGCATTAAATATAACGGTTTTAAAGAGACGGTATTGAGGTTATGGGAAGGAATGGTGCTTTTGCATGAATATGTACAGTTGGATTGGAATGATAGGAATCATTGTTTTTACGCTTCTACCTTTTAGGAAGAAAGAGCTCCGTACAAAATGGAGATTCGCAAAGCAATCGTGACAGTAGCTATTGTGCTCGGAATCATCATGGCGGTACTGGTATTTGGTATCCCATATTTACTTGCCTTGTTAGTGGGATTGTTAGTATTTATTTTGAGTGATGAAAAAACGTATACGAAAAATCGATTGCTTATCTATGGGTCTATCATTCTTCTACTTGGAACAGGGGGATACACAGTGCTTCGAGATAATCCGGAGTATGTCATGAAACATTTGAAGAATAATCCTAAGACAACATCTCTTTATGTCGCGCAAAATGGTGAAGAAGTTATTAGCTATCAAGCGGATGTCGTTCGACCGTTAGCTAGTACTGTCAAAATCCTAATTGCTACCGAATATGCGATGCAAATTGAGCGAGGTCGATTGAACAAAGAGAGCGTGGTGTCTCTTGATGACTTGAAGCACCACTACTTTGAACGAACAGATGGCGGGGCACATGAAGCTTGGTTGGAGAGTATGACAAACGAAGGTAAAATCAAAAATAATAAAGTGAAGTTACATGATGTTGCAAAAGGTATGATTGTTTATAGCTCGAACGCAAACACTGATTATCTTATTAACTTATTAGGTACGGCTTCGATTAATGAGCGAGCAAAAGCTCTTGGGCTTACTCAGCATGAGGAGGTCTATCCGATTGTTGGTGCACTCTTTATCCCAAGCCACATCAAGACCGGTGGGATGAATGATAAGCAACTTGTTCAAGCACTGAAAAAGTTGCCAATGGAAACCTATCATTCATTAGCAGAAGAGTTGAGCAATGCATTGAAGGAAGGCGCGCTAGATTTTGGGGACGCTGCAGCGGATCTTTCTATGGATGTTCAAAAAATATGGTCTGATCGATTGATTGGTGCGACTGCAAATGACTATGGCAAGCTGATGGCTTCCATCTCAAATGACGAATTGCCATTGGTTGCTACTGAAGTATTACGCGACTTGTTGGAATGGCCCATGGAAATGAACGAAAGTAACCAAGACCGTTTTACCCATTTAGGAATGAAGGGCGGCTCTACTTCATTCGTGCTTACACAAGCACTTTACGCAGAAACGCTAGAAGGCGATAAGACAGAAATCGTTCTATTAACTGACAATCTATCCCCTAGGGAAGTGAAGTTGATGCAGAGAAATTTAAATTCATTTGTATCCAAGTTAATAGGCGATGAGGAATTTCGTCATAGCGTTCAACAGCAGCTTCTGGAAGAGTAAGAGGCGCTCTTTGCCTTTTACTAGCAAGACCGAAAATCCCCGAGCCTCTAGGCGCTGGAGACTAGACGAGAAATCACGTTATTTCAACTTATCCACAATACGAGATTTCATCATTCCTAGACAATAAAAAAGGGCCGAAAAGTGGCCCTTTTGGTAATAAATAATTGATTTAGTTCGTCCGTATTTTTAATTTTTTACTTAATTTCTGCGTGAGGAAATTAGAAATAACGGCTGCTGCAATAATTGACAATACTGGCGTGAAACCACCTAGTTTATAGACAAAGTTGTTCATTCCAGAAGTGACATCTGGTTGATATATCGCCGTTAAAATAACTCCTACCAAAACTTGAAGGGCTACGTAGAGCACCATGAAGATGACGAGAAAGATTACGTATTTTTTCAACATGATTTTTCCCCCATGTTTTTATTAGATCTCTTTCAAAACATTTTTAATCAGATGTACAAATGCACTACGAGATTTAGCGGCAACAGCAATAACATCATCATGACTTAAAGGTTCATCTAAAATTCCACAAGCCATATTTGTTAAGCAAGAAATACCTAACACCTTCAGCCCAGAGTGAATCGCGACCACAGCTTCAGGTACTGTTGACATCCCAATGGCATCTCCACCTAAAATACGAATCATGCGAATTTCAGCAGGTGTTTCGTAAACAGGGCCACTCCACCAGCCGTAGACACCTTCACGAAGTGTAATGTTTTGCTCTTGTGCTACTTGCAACGCTGTACTTCTTAGCTCACGATTGTAAACCTCTGAAACGTCAGGGAAGCGAGTGCCTAAATCGTCATTATTTTTACCAATCAACGGATTGATGCCCACTAAGTTAATATGATCGGTGATTAACATTAATTCGCCGGGATTAAAGTCAGTGTTTACTGCACCACAGGCATTCGTAATAATCAGCTTGTCGATCCCTAATGCTTTCATAACGCGTACAGGGAAAGTTACTTCGTCTAATGAATAGCCTTCGTAAAAATGGTAACGTCCTTTCATAGCGACAACTGTTTTTCCTTCTAATTGACCAATTACTAACTCATTGGCGTGACCGATTGCAGCTGACTTTGAGAAAAAAGGAATGTCTTCATAAGGAATGACGACACTATTTTCGATATCATCAGCAAGACTTCCTAGACCAGAGCCTAGAATAATCCCTATTTCGGGAATAGCTGTTGTTTTACTAAGAATATAATCTTTTGCTTCTATAATTTCTGCTGTTTTATGCACGGAAGTGCCTGCTACTAAAAACATAGAAAAACGTGTAAGTTCTTCTACGCTAGACAATTTCCTGCTTCTTCGTACCCCGCCTCGTCACTCGCTCACTACTACGGTTGGTTTAGCACTCCACAGGCGTAAATTCGGATGTAGCCCACCCTACATATACACGTTATCGTTGTGTGATAACCGTGTATTCCTTTGCGTATTTCAAATTTAAACTGGCATTAAAATCCCGGTCAAGAAGCGTATCGCAATTGTCACAGACAAATGTCCGTTCAGAAAGACTGAGTGTTGTCTTTTTGACACCACAAGTTGAACAAAGCTTAGAGGATGGATACCATCTATCCGCTATTCGTAGTTCAATACCCTTTTCAAGACATTTATCCGTTAGCATTTCCCGAAAAGCCGAAAAACACTGTTGTGCAATAGCTTTAGATAAATACCGATTTTTCTTCATGCCTTTGACGTTTAAATCTTCAATCGTAAGATACGTTGGTTTGGTTTTCACCAACACACTTACCACATACCGAATATATTCCTGTCGGATGTTCGCTAGTCTAGCGTGCAATTTTTGAACAACTAGAAGTTGTTTCTGCCTGTTTTTAGCGCAGCCTTCACCTCTCTTTCGGTTTTTATTTTGTTCATAACTGCGACTCAGTTTCCGCTGTTGTCGCTTCAAGCTTTTTTCTAATTTAATAACTGGTTGAGTCTTATTGATGTTTTCGAATTGACCATGATGACTACAAACTGCAAAAGTACTGATTCCTAGGTCAATTCCAATCCCATCATGTTCTGGGATACAGGCTTCGCGCACTTCTTCGACTTCACATAAAACAGAGACAAAATATCGACCAGCTTTTTGAGACATCGTACAATTGATAACGGCTGCATTCGTCGGAATATAACCCAATTCCTTCAAACGAACCCAACCAATCGTCGGCACTTTAATGCGATGACGTTCAACTGTCAAATCAGTCATATTATTTTTCGGAAAATAGGCTTTAACATTTTGATTTCTCTTCTTTTTGAAACGTGGAAATTGAGCCAATCCTTTAAAAAGTTCCGAAAAGCCTTATCGCCGTTCATAATGGCCTGCTTCACGGCTTTACTCGAGACATCTTTAATCCATTGATCGGTTTCTTTTGTATGGACATTGTTCAGCCATTTTGAAAAATCGTAACCAGATAGGTGCTTCTTTGTTTTTTGATAATGTTCTTGTGCGGTGCGAAGATACAAATTGTAGACGTATCGACAAACGCCGATAGTTTGGTTGACTTTTTGTTGTTGGGCAGCGGTGAGGAGAACTTCTGTTTTATATGCTTTTTTCAAAACAAGCATCCCCTTTACTTTTTTCCCTTCCAATCGCAGTTTCAGCCTCTTTAACAACCTTTACCCTATCTACCGCACAGATAATCGTCGAAAAACTTCTAAGTCAATAGATCATTTACTATATTTTTATATAGTTTTCAATGTTTTTGATAACAGTAGTTAGCTCCTTTTATTTTGCCTACAAGTTATATACAAGTCACAACTATTATAGCACGTCGAATATTGATTCCCTTGTTGTTAGACCCTTTAAATTACTTGGTTAAACATTGCATGTACTAATTTCTCGGCAGTCACTAGTTGCTCTCCGCCACCCTGCACAAATGCATCACTGCCGCCGCCTTTGCCGTTAATGAGAGGAAGTGCAGCGGCTGAAACTTGCTTCATGCTCGTTGCGATGGAAGCTCCACGTGCCGCGACAAATTGTAGGCGGCCTTCATTGTCGGCGACGAGAAGTGCAATAATGTCCTCATTGTCCGTTACCAACAGTTTGGCGAGCTTCTGTAATTGTTGGACAGTACGTCCTGTAAAGACTGCTTTGACAACGCCTTGCTGTTGCGTATTCAACAGTTCCTTCGCTTCACATGTTAATAACTGTTCTTGTGCTTCCTCTAGCGATTTTTCAAGTGAATGATTAGTAGCTAGTAATTTTTCGATGGCTCCAGCAACGCCATCTTCAGGTGCACTTAATAACTGGGATGCTGCTGTCAGTTGCTGATTTTTTTGCTGTAATTGCTGCAGTACACGTCCGCCACAAACAAAATGCACGCGTACTTTACGCTTTTGCTTTTCTGTCGATAAAATCTTTAAGGCGCTTACTTGTCCTGTTGAACTTGGGTGTGTCCCTCCGCAACCGTTATCATCAAAGTTCGGAATGATAACTAACCGGATTTCGTCCGTTACGGCTAGTTGCTTACGGAGTGAATACTGGTCAAGTTCGTCCTCTGTCACCCATTTTGTCTCAATCGGTCTGTTTTCAAGGATGACATCGTTTGCCAATCGTTCCACGGCGGCCAGTTGCTCAGGCGAAACCTCTTCCACATCCAAATCAATCGACACAATCTCTTTGCCTAAATGAAAACTAACCGTTGGAAAGTCGAACAACTCCACAAAAGCCGCTGACAAAATATGTTGTCCTGCATGCTGTTGCATATGATCAAAGCGCCGCTCCCAATCAATGACGCCCTCCACTTCGCTTGCAGTAGCAAGACTTTCTGCCACCATATGTCGGACTTCACCATCCACCTCTTCCACATGAAGGACCGCAATCCCATTCAACGTCCCGCTATCAGCCGGCTGTCCGCCACCTTCAGGATAAAAAGCTGTATTGTCCAACACGACATAAGGTTGTCCTTGCTCATCTTGCGAAGCTTTGGTAATTTGTGCTGCAAACGATTTGCAATAGGCATCCACATAATACAACCGATCTTTTAACATGATATCGACTCCCGCTAGTTGTTTTGTTTATTTTACCACGGATGAAAAGATTTGATTCGAAATCAACATGAAAATACACAATCCCTGGCATAGAGTTTGCTAGGGATTGTGTGCTTATGACGATAGTTGTTTTCGTTTAGGGATGGCTAATTTTGTGATTAACTTCTCATAGTTCTCCGGCCAGACTTTTTTCATTATCAGTGTCAAAAATAGCAGGCATAGTAAAAGAATAATAGAGAGGATGCTTGTCAGTCGGAAGAACAGCGTTTCTGAAAATCCGCCGTACCCCATGGAAATCGTGATGCTGCTAATAACAATAAGAGATAAGACAGGAATCAGTTGAAAAAATACATCATGATTTCTTTTCATAAGAAATCGCATGAGATAAGGAGAAAGTAAAGCAATCAGCAGTAGATAAAATAGGATAACGAGTAAGTCGATGACGATTATGAATCTATCCATCTCTTTTCATAACCTCCTTGGAAAAAATAAGTTACTCAATCTATACCCGAGGATTCCCGTTATTATGCGTGACTATACCCAGATTCTATTACTTCTTTATATTTGAACGCTATATCACTAAGTTAGTTTCTTTAACTATTCAACATATGATGAAATCTTGCGTAGTAGCTTCGAGGAGGGAAATTAAAATTGACTAAGCACTATATAGTATGTCGATAGGCGAAGTTGTGTAGAATACAGGCTAATGAACAAAAAAATAACAAGGGAGAGATACATATGAAAATTGTAGCGCTTGTGGGCAGTTTGCGAAAAGATTCGTTAAATAGGCAGTTGGTGAAGACGATTGAAAAGAGATATCGTCATCTGTTTGAGCTGGAAATTGCGGATATAGGTAGTCTGCCACATTATAATGAAGATGATGAAAAGACGCCTTCTGAGGCAGTGAAGCAATTTAAACAGCAGATTGCTGAGGCAGATGCCGTTATTATTAGTACGCCTGAATTTAACTGGTCTGTGCCGGGCGTGTTACAAAATGCATTGGATTGGACTTCCAGAGTGGAGCGTCCGCTTGTTGGAAAGCCTGTTTTACCGATGGGTGCATCACAAGGGGTACTTGGCACTGTGAGAGCTCAATTGCATTTGCGCCAAGTGCTGATGAGCATGGGCGTCAATGCGAAAATTTTACCACCTGCGGGAAATGAAATTTTCATTGGATCAGCGGGGCAGAAGTTTACAGACGGTGAACTGACAGATGAAGCTACACTGTCATTTTTAGACAAGATTATGGATAAGTTTGTTGCATTCGTCAAAGAGCAGTAACGTGATCTACGATAAATAACCGCCTTATTGATTTCATGGTGAAATCAATAAGGCGGTTTTTAGTTTAGTTCAACCATTTCGCCATATGATGAAAGGTTTTTATTTACGGAAGATGCTTTGAAAATAGTAAACAGCCCACCGCAAGATGCAGTGGGCTGTTTAGTCTACTTGTAATAATTCAATCGTCGTTGCGCCAAGGTTGGCAATGTCATACCAACTAAGATGACGAAGATGCCGACAACTTGGAGAACTGTGAGTGTTTCACTCAGCAAAATAACCGATGCGGTAACAGCTACCGGCAATTCCATGGCGCTTAAAATTGACGTCATTGCTGTTCCAACTTTCGGTACAGCGATCGAAAATAGGTAAATTGGAATGACAATCCCAAATAACCCGAGAATCAAACCGTATACCCACAAGCCTCCACTGAACAATGTTCCGTTCCAAACAATTTCCGGTGTTTGGAAAAAGAAGATGGCAATTGCGGCAACGAATGAGGTGAATAGCAGTCGCGTTTCCGTGTCCATGCCTTCAATTTGTCGTTGATTAATCATCACGAAGGATGCAAAACTGACCGCTGAAGCCATTCCCCATGCCCAGCCCTGCCAAGGAATTCCGCTAAGATCCGCATCAATCACACCTGCCGCCAAAATCGTTCCAGCGAAAAGGAAGAGCAGTGAAATGACTTCAATCCGTTTCGGCAGGCGCCGTCTCGCAATACAATCGAACAACATGCCAATCCATGTGAATTGAAATAGCATAACAACAGCAAGGGAAGCGGGCATATATTCAATCGCTTGTCCGTACACGGTACCGGTCGTCGCTGTAAATAAACCCGCAAGTATTAGCGTGTAGCCACCCCCGAATTTCGGGATTTTATGACGCACGATGATAAAAATAATAAGAGCTATGAAAAAACCGACGAAATATTGGCTTGTTACTGCTTCAGCAGCGGTGAAGCCATCTAGGATTGCCAGTTTAATAATTGTTGAAAGAATGCCGTAACAGCTTGCGGCAAAAATGATTAATAAAGGATACATCCATTGTTTCATAAAAATCCTCCTGTTCCATTCGACTAGTATAGCACGGTTAGGGAGAAGTAAGCATGTATGAGGTCTGACCTCTTTGGGGGTGAGTGGTTGCAATTACAAGGTGAGCTTTGAGATTACGGGTTAAATTGACCTCTTCCAGTAAGTCATATTCCATGATACGATGGGAAAAATGACTTTATAGGGAGTACAATAATGATTGATTCAAAGAAAAAGCATGTGTTGATTTACGGCGATGCGTTCGTCGATTATATAGCGGAAGACCAGTCAAACTCGACCTTTACAACGTTTCTAGGTGGGGCGACGGTTAATGTAGCCGCAGGTGTTTCGAGGCTGGGTGCGGTTTCTGCATTTATTACGGTGACTGGGGATGACGAGACGTCGGAATTTGTGCGAGATGAATTGTGCAAAGAAGGCGTTGATTTGTCGTTTGCGAAGCTGGAGAATGATAAGCGAGTGAGTGGGGTTTACGTGCACTTGACGGAAGACAATGATCGTGTTTTCCAGAGGTATGTCGATGAAACGCCTACTATTCAGGTCGAACCAGCTGACTTATCTATGGAAGCATTCCAAGACGCATCTATCCTGCATATTTGTTCGGGGACGATGTTTCAGCCGACTGCCTTACAGACAACAAAGGAAGCTGTTCGACTTGCGAAAGCAGCAGGTATATGGCTGTCATTTGATGCGAATATTCGCCCATTACGATGGGAAAGTGAAGCGTTATGCCGAGAGACAATCATGTCATTTGTTGGTGAGACCGATATATTGAAACTAACGGACGATGAGCTGTTTTTCTTAACTGAAACCACAACTCTCGAGATGGGCATTAAGAAATTAGCGCACTATCAAATACCTGTTATCCTTGTTACTGCCGGGGAGATGGGGACATACGCTGTCATTGATGGTATCCTAACACATGTTGGCGTTGAGCCGGTTGTGCCTGTCGATACAACTGGGGCAGGTGATGCGTTTATCGCGGGTATTTTGCGACAAATTCATTTAAAAGGCCAGCCTGAAAACCGTGATGAGTGGATTGACTACATCGCATTTGGCAATAAACTTGGGGCAATCTGTGCAACGAAGCAAGGCGCATTGTCGGCAATGCCTCGGCTTGAAGAAATCGAAAAATAATGATGAAATCCTTCCTTTTTGGGAAGGATTTTTTGTTTTTTTAAATGAATAATTTTGCCGAGTAAATCCATTTTTATAGCTCAAACTACATAAAACGGAAAGGACTGTGTAGGTTTTTGAAGAAAATGAGTGTTTTTGGGGTTGTCATCGCGATTTTCATTGTACTACTTATATTGCCACCTATGCAGATCGCAAGTCATATTCGCTCGTATGTATCCAAAGATACAATTGGAATTGTGAATGCATCTTTTCAGAAAGATACCATTAGGATTATTAGGAATGCCGAAATACTAGAAAATATGACGGGTGTTTTTGAACAGGTAGGGACAGCCAGAGCTGGGCATCATTTTAATATTATAGGGGAAAGTGATGGTTACTTTCACGTGAAATTCGGAAGAGGTATTGGGTTCATCAGACAAGAAGATGCTGTGAAATTAAAATCGGAAAGTCTCACCCCTGAAAATGAATATGAATTGACAAACGAAAGCTTTATTACAAAAAATAACGTTGTTGTATACGATTTAGTAGCTACCTCTGAAGAAATCGGTTTGATTAAAGCAAATATGAGGTATCCAATTGCGCAAGAAACAAATAGGTGGTATGTCATCGACTTTTTGGGGAAATCCGCATATATTGACAAGAAAAAAAGCAGTAGCAGATAAGGGCGTTGTAGCGATTATGTATCATCATTTCTTGAAAAAGGAGGAAAACAATCTTTTTTTGGATGCAAGTACAGCGGTTCAGCCATCGGAGTTTGAATGGCAAATGAACTATTTGAAGGCTGAAGGGTACGTCACAATTGATATGAATACAATGGAGTAGTACTTATTAGGCCGTATCAATCTTCCGGGGAAAGCAGTTGTCATTACGATGGATGATGGTTTAAAGTCAAACGCTGTATACGCAGCCCCTATTTTGCGTAAGTATGGTTTTAAAGCGAATGTTTTTTAATTACAAGTCGCGTGACAGAAGAGGACCAGCCTTGGAATGCAGATGCTATCGTGACAGTAAGTAAACGTGAAATGGAACAGTATAAAGACGTGTTTAACTACCATGGGCATACACATAGTATGCATTACTTTGATGGGCGCCTAGGTGCGATGAACTTTCTGCCTTATAATGAAGCTCTCGAGGATTTGGTAGCAAACAAGCAGTTTTTAGCCGACAACGGATTTTATACGACTCATTTTTCATATCCCTTTGGCTCGAATTATTTTCAATCTCAATCACTTTTAAAGGATTCGGGTTTCACGACAGCCTTTACAATTAGTAAAGGGTACAACAAAGTGGGCGATAACCTATTATTGCTGAAAAGATGGAATATAGATCTTGAAATAACGAAAGAAACATTCGAATCGATTTTGAATACAGGGATATCTAACGATGCCGTTCAGTAGTGTAGATCAAAGTGAAATCTAAGAAGAGTCTTCCTGGTTATGATGATCAGGGAGATTTTTTTTGAATACGGATGTTAAGGATGATAACTACCGGATGACGAACTACTATTACCGTGTAACCTCCATTTACTACCATTCAGACCCCTGAACGGTTATTTTTTATTTTGTTCTATGCGATATAGATCAATTCTGTTATACTTGTTGTATATCAAAAAGAAGAAAGGTTGTGAAGTGTATGTCTGAACTAGCAAATATCCCGTGGAATCTTATTTTACCGATCATTTTTCTTCAATTTGTCTTAATGGTTGTGGCGCTCGTGGACGTTATTCGCCATAAACGGGCGAATGGGCCAGTAGTGATGTGGATTTTGATTATTGTTTTTGTTAATCTACTTGGACCGATTTTGTACTTTATCTTTGGGAGGCGACAAGCATGACGCCTTTGCTTCAGGTAGATCAGTTGACGAAGAGATATGGAGAGTATACGGCGACAGATACCGTTTCTTTTGAGCTTGAAGAACATACATCTACCGCATTAATAGGACCAAATGGAGCTGGGAAAACAACAACACTGTCGATGCTTGCGGGTCTTGTATCACCGACTGGTGGAACGATTCAGTTTCAAGGAGATGCCAAGCAAGATATCCGGTCCATCATTGGATTTCTACCGCAGTATCCAAAGTTTTTTCCGTGGCTATCAGCGTTAGAATTTACAGAGATGGCTGCGCGTTTGAGTGGAGTGGCAACGAAGCGAGCGACAGTGGAAGCGAAAAAGACATTGGAGTTTGTTGGCCTTGGTGATGCGATGAATAAAAAAACGGGCACTTTTTCAGGGGGGATGAAACAGCGGCTAGGGCTTGCACAGGCGATTGTTCACAAGCCGAAATTGTTATTGCTTGATGAACCCGTATCGGCACTTGATCCGGTGGGACGTCGACAAGTAATGGACTTGTTGAAAGAACTGCAACAGCAAACGACTATTTTGTATTCCACACATATCTTGAACGACGCAGAAGAAATGACCGATCAGCTATTGTTTCTACGCCAAGGAAAATTGGTCGAACATGGTTCACTTGATGAAGTGCGTTCACGTTATGCAGAACCGAGGATTGTGATTGAGTTTGAACGGTTGGAGGACTTGCAACGTTTTACAGCAATCGCCGCGTGGCAAATGATTGAAAAAGGGTTAACTGTCTCTATTGACGTTCGGACAGAGGGGACCGAAATGTTAGAGGTTCTGTCAATGTTAAGTGCAGGTGCATTTACTGTGCGAAAAGTGGAGCGGCAGACGGCAAGTCTTGAAGAAATATTTATGAAAGTGGCGGTGGTCTGATGGCTGGATTCGGCGTATTGTTACGGAAAGAATGGCGTGAACATATACGAAACTTCAAAATCCTATGGATTCCACTCGTCTTTATTATTTTGGGTGTCCTGGAACCAATCACTAATCACTTTTTACCGGAAATTATGAAGAGTGTTGGCAATATGCCTGAAGGAATGGACTTTCCATGGCCAGAGTTTCGGGGGGAAGATATTTTCGCTTCTTTACTTGGGCAGTATCAATTTATCGGTGTTCTGATTATCGTGCTTGCTTTCATGGGGACGATTTCGGGTGAACGGAAAAATGGCACGGCAACACTACTTTACGTTCGTCCAATGTCCTTTCCAGCTTACTTTTTAAGTAAATGGCTTGTCGTCAATGCACTAGTTCTTGGCAGTGCGTGTTTGGGATTCATGGCGGCTTGGTATTATATCGAAATTCTTTTCAATTCTGTTGATGCGGGATCGGTTTTTGCTTTTATCGCAACGTATAGTTTGTGGCTTATTTTCGTTGTCACGGTTGTTTTGGCGCTTAGCGCATGGCTGCCAACAGGTGGGGCTGCAGGTGTAGCGATTATGATTACGCTCGTTTATCAAATTATCGATGCGCTTATTGGTGCGTATTGGATGGTATCGCCATGGAAGTTAGCGACCTATGCAACGTACTGGTTTCAAGTAGATACTAGTATGTCGAATCTATGGATGAGTGCTAGTGTAACAGGTGTCGTCATCATTTTACTGATGCTATTCGGCATTTTTATGTCAAAGCACAAGGCAGCAAAAACCACTGTGTAATCACGCTCCCGTGGTATAATCCGTAAAAGGACTCTACCGACGGGAGGAATTCTGATGGCTGAACGTAATTCTGATCGTTTTATTATCGCCTTTAATCGTATTGAGAAATCGTTGGAGAAGATTAGTGGGTTAAGCAGCTATATGCCTTTCTCGCGATTGATTGATAAAACGAAGAATATGAACGCAGTTATTCGAAAGTTTGAAGTGGATTTACGAGAATGTGCTGATTTACGCAATGCGATTGTCCATCGTCGAACAGATGTCGATTATGCGATTGCTGAACCGCATGATCATATCGTTGAGCTCATCGAATATATCGAACGAGAATTATCAAAACCTAAAACAGTAGGCGATTTGTTCCAGCGAAAAGTGCATACGCTACGGGCTTCCGATACGCTTGCAACAGGCTTGAAACTTATTCGAGAGAAACGGTTCAACCAGATTCCTATTTATGAAAACCGTAAGTTTGTGGGACTAATTACAGCGACAGGTATTACGTACTGGCTTGCGGATAAAGGGGCAGATGAAATCATTTCCCGGGAAATTCCGACGCTCCTCGACATTCATTATCACGAAAAGCAGAAGAATACGTATCGCTTCATCGATAGAACTTTGTCTGTCTATGAGGCTGAAGAATATTTCAAAAAGGCCGTTGTCGGTGGAAAACGTCTGGAAGCACTGCTTATTACGGAGAATGGAAGTCCTGAAGAGAAGTTGCTCGGGATTATTACACCACTGGATTTGATGAGAATCGACTAAAAAGCAGTTCCCTATTTTGTGAATAGGGAACTGCTTTTTTGGGGGCAGCACCTTAAAAATCACTTTTTGTAGGTAAACTTGTCCTTTAATGCGCTAAATTTGTCTTTCGTTTCACACGGTTTTTCCTGTATGGGCTCTTACTCCTTGTTTATGGGGGGGAATGATTGTATTTCTGGTAAAAATGGTGTATAGAAAAACCCGAATATTTTGTATAATATTGTAGATAAGTTTTCTATATTCGGGGAGGGGATGGAGTGATAAGAAAAGGTCGATTTGCTTTATGGGGGAATAAGGAGTATGAACTCATATCTTATCAGCAGGACTATTATTTGAGGTCTAAAAATCCAGCCGATATGCAGTTTGGGTTTAGAGAGATAAAGGGGAATGAGCGTGCCTTCATCAAGCTGATTTCAGTTGAGGAACTGGATGATGCCTATGAGGTCATTCCGTATGCGATGATTTCAAGTTATCGTTTTGCACTTGTCGGGTGTGATGAGAAAACGGGAAAGGTTATGCTTGTGACAGTCAATCCATTTGTCAAAGAGAAGATGGATGTGCGTCCTTATGGAAAATCTGAATACATAATTGAAGTCCCTTTAGAGGAAATAACTATTGAAGAAGACCGGGTTCCGATACTTGGATTTGAGGGTTTGAATTTATAAAAATGATTAGGAAGTAAATATGGGGAGGCTACCTTTATCAGGTAGCCTCCTTTAGTGCGACCAGAAATACATTTATTTCAATAAAATGGCCCAGTATTGTATGAAAGTCGGATAGAATTGGCATGCTTTATGTTAAGAATCGTTAGATAGGCAGAATTCGTAAAGGGAGGGACCAAAAATGGTGGTCCACTCTAACGAAAATGAAGGGAGATTTATGCAATGAGCTTAGCGAGTATTGGTGTACCTGGTTTAATCATTATCCTTGTGATTGTCCTTATTTTGTTCGGACCGAGAAAGTTACCTGAAGTGGGTGCGGCGGTCGGTAAAACGCTGGCAGAATTTAAAAGATCGGCTCGAGATATTATGGAGGATGAAGAGCCAGTCTTGAAGGACCTAGAAAAAAAGCATATCGATAAGTAGGTGATGACATGGATCCTTATGGAGATCACAATCGAAAAGTTTTAAGTCCGTTGGATAAAGTTCGTGTAGTGAAGCAGGAAGATGAAGTGGTCGTTAAAGTTGAGGAAAGTGTTGTCGAAATCGTTCATGAAGAACCCGAACTCGATTTGGAAAGTGACCCTACTCTTGTTGATCATTTGACTGACTTGAGGAAGCAGCTTGTTAAAAGTGCGGCTGTTTTTCTTTTCTTTATTATCGTGATTTTTTCGACCATCAATTTTTGGTTTCCTTATGTTACCCGAGGCCATGAGCTCATTATTCTTGGACCGTTGGAAGTGGTGAAATTTTACATGTCCATTTCGACGGCATTGGCTTTTGGCTTAACACTGCCATTCCTTAGTCATTTTCTTTGGCAATTCGTGGAGCCAGGGTTGAATGAACGGGAAAGCCGTTTTCTGAGTTTGTATTCACCTGTCATGTTTGTGCTATTTCTTGTTGGCGTGGCATTTGGTTATTTTGTTGTCAATCCATTGAGTTATCAATTTCTCGTTGCACTTGGAGCAGTCAATTTCAATGTGATGGTATCGGCACAGGAATACATCGGTTTTCTCCTTATGACAACGATGCCGATTGGAATATTATTTGAGCTACCCATTGTGGCGCTGTTTTTGGCGACCATTGGCTTGCTCACGGCAGGATCCATGAGGAAAGTACGGAAATGGTCGTATCTTGCGATTGCTGTTGTTTCAGCTTTGATTACACCACCTGATTTTGTCAGTCAGCTTCTTGTGCTTATTCCAATGGCATTGCTCTATGAAGCGAGTATTTATATTGTGATGTATGCAGAGAGGCGAAATTCCGTTGTGAATGAATCAGTATAAAGAAATCGGCACCCAAGTTGCGGGCTGCCGATTTTTTTAGTGGAATTAAGAATTTTTTTGCATGCCGTTCTTTGTAGCAAGTGATTCGAATTGTTTCATTAGTTTGTCCCTGGCACCTTTATTCCTCATCAAATATGCTGCGCCTAGTCCGAGTGCTGCCATGGCCATTTTGTTCATAAGAATGATCATCTCCTTGTCGCTGTATTTTTGAATCATCTTACTATGCCCGACTTACTGGATGTTACTCGAAAAATATCCATGAAGATTGTTCCACCTAGTGTCTGGTTAGACATTCGAGACATGTCTATCTATAATTAATTAGTACGGAATTACAAGTAAATGGGAGGATCTTATGTTTAAAAGAAAAGCAAATTTATTCGTTATTTTTATAGCTATTTTACTCGTTATTTCGGGATGTGGTAGCAAAGGGAAAGAGGATGCAAAAAAGAAGGAAAACCGTCTCGTTTATGCGTCTGAGGCTGAATTTGAAGGCTTGAATCCGATTTTGGAGGAAACAAACCTGGATGCATTATTATTTCGTGGGCTAATGCGGTTTGATGAAAACAATAAACCCGTCAACGATATTGCAGATTCGGTTGTGATTTCGGATGATCAGCTGACATACACATTCAAACTAAAAGAAAATATCAAGTTTCACGATGGTGAGCTACTTACTGCCGACGATGTTGTCTTTACAATCGAAAGTATTTTAGATGACAATAATGCTTCATTTTTGAAATCAGATTTCACTGAAGTAGATTCGGTCGCGAAAACGGATGACTATACACTTGAAGTGAAACTCCGTCAGCCATTCACTCCACTCCTCGATAAATTGACAGCTCCAATTTTGCCAAAGCATGCATTTGAAGGAGTTGATATGCGGACAGCTGAATTCAACAGTCATCCTATTGGTGTAGGTCCTTACATGTTTGATAAATGGGATCGTGGGACTAGTTTAACCCTAAAAGCTTATACTGATTTCCATGGAACGAAACCTTCTATTGAAAAGGTGATTTTTAAATTCATTCCAGATAGTAATGTTCGTGCGTTGCAATTAAAATCAGGAGAGGTTGACATCGCGCTGTTGGATCCGGTTCAGGTGGAAAAGCTGGAAAAGGAAAAGAACATCACGATTTACGATATTGAATCCGCCGACTACCGAGCCATTTTGTTTAATATGCGCAAAGACTTATGGAAAGATGTAAGTGTGAGACAAGCATTTAGCTATGCAACAGATCGTGCGCAAATCGTCAAAGGAATTTTGAAAGGATACGGTACGGAAGCATACTCACCGCTTCAAAAACATGCTTTCAATAATGAAAACATAGAGAAGTATGGATACAATATTGAAAAATCGAAAGAGCTTCTAGATGAGGCAGGCTGGAAAGAAGGGCAAGATGGCTTCCGATATAAGGATGGTGAAAAATTGGCGTTTACGATTACTGCCCCCGTATCGGATACAGTCCGTGTGAATATGGCTAACTATGTAGCTGAAGGATTTAAGAAAATCGGTGCTGATGTCAAGGTAGCTGCGCTTGACTGGAGTGCGATTACGATTGAAGATGCGGATGCCTTCATGATTGGATGGGGTAGCCCGTACGATGCGGATCACCATACGCATATCTTGTTTCACACGGATCAGTCGAGCTTAACAAGCTCGGGTTATAACTTTGGAAGCTATTCAAATACGAAGATAGATGAACTACTCGACAAGGGACGGACTACGATAGATCCTGAAGAGCGAAAAGCAATCTATATGGCATTCCAAGAAGAACTTGCGAAAGATCCTGCTTTTGATTTTATCGCATATGAGGATGCAGTTTACGGCATAAATAAAAACGTAAGTGGCGTAAAAGAGCGGATTCTTGGTCATCATGGCTCTGGTTTCCTGTGGAACGTTGAGGAGTGGAAGTGGAATGACCGCTAAATGGATCGGGAAGCGAATGGTGATGGGGACGATTGTCCTCCTCATCGTGAGCTTCCTGTCTTTTTTCATCATGCATGCAGCTCCCGGAGATCCGGCAACGGCTTTTTACGGTGGCAATGCCCAAACATTGACGACAGCTGAAAAGGAACGTATTGCGCAGGCATTTGCATTAGACCGACCTGTACTTGTGCAATACGGTGTTTGGCTGGCAGAAACGCTAACGGGAAATTTAGGCTATTCCTCTAAAGAAGGAAGACCTGTTGCTACTATTCTTATGGAGCGATTGCCGAATACTTTGCTATTATTTAGTGTCACACTGTTTTTTATTATTATCGGTTCCATTTGGCTTGGCACAGTGGCGGGCATGAAAGAAGGTTCACTGTGGGATAGAGGGCTATCGACCTTTAGTATTGCAACATCTTCTATTCCGGCTTTTTGGCTTGGGATTTTATTCATCTCCTTTTTCGCAGTCAAACTTGGTATTTTTCCGTCATCAGGGACGGGGGAAATTGGCGGAGATGGAGGGTTGGTGGATAAGCTACGGCATCTAATTATGCCCGCAGCTGTACTAATTTTGACGCATGTTGGTATTTATGCACGCTTTCTTCAGGAAAGCATTAAAGCAGAAAGTCGTCATTATTATGTAATGGTCGCACGGGCAAATGGTGTTGCGGAAAAGGAAATTCGTCAAGGGATTTTACGTAATGCATCTATGCCTTATTTGAATTATATCGGTATGACGATTCCTTCATTCTTTGGCGGTTCAATTATCGTGGAATCACTTTTTTCGTGGTCAGGGCTTGGACAATTGACAGTCAAAGCGGCGATGACGAAGGATTTTCCACTGCTGATGGGCGGCATTTTATGGACGGGCTTGATTGTTGTAATCAGTTTGTTCATTATTGATCTACTTATGTACGCATTGAATCCGAAGTTACGGAAAGGTGGCGTACGGTAAATGAAAACACGGAAATCTTTGCTGTTTTGGTATGCGATTTTAGGGTTCATCGTCCTGATGACGGTATTTGCTAGTGTTGTCGCACCGTACGGACCGAATGATATGAACATGGATAATGTATATGGTGCTCCTGGCGATGGTCATCTTTTAGGGACAGATCATCTTGGTCGCGATGTTTTTTCACGATTATTAGCAGGTGGTAAGGTGACGCTGACGGTAGCGAGTGTATCTGTGCTGTTGTCACTTGTTCTTGGTGTGCTATATGGTGGAATTAGTGGCTATATAGGTGGATTTATCGATACGATTATGATGCGTTTGTTGGAAGCGTTTATTACAATTCCTTCACTTATTATTATTTTGGCTTTTCAAACTGTTATGCAAGGCGGCATGTGGGGGATGGCGCTCATTATTGGATTGACGGGCTGGCTAGTGACGGCGCGTATTGTGCGCTCTGAATTTCTGCGTTTGAAGGAAGCTGAATTTGTGCAAATGGCTAACATGTTTGGCACACCAATGTGGAAGATTATTATTGGGCATTTGCTACGTAATAGTGTCCCTGCGATCTTTGTTGTGACGCTGTTTAACTTCGCAGGAGCCATATTCATCGAAGTTTCGCTTAGTTTTCTAGGGATTGGAATTCCTCCTGCCATTCCGTCTTGGGGCAATATGCTGTACTATGCACAAAACGATATTCTGATAGGTGCCTGGTGGATTGGCCTGTTTCCTGGGATCATGATCTTTATCACGATTCTTGCTATTAATTTTATAGGAGAAGGGTTGAAAAATCCGCAGCGGAGGTGATGGGATGCTTGATGTAAATGGCTTATCGATTGAAGTCAATGGCAAGCGAATTGTGGAAGAAAGCTCGTTTGTTGTTCCGCGTGGAAAAATCACGTCGATTATTGGCGAAAGTGGTAGTGGGAAAAGTATGACGGTCGCCACATTACTAGGACTGTTACCCGCCGGGGCTAAGGCAACAGGACAAGCTTTATATAATGGAAGGAACTTAATCACTCTTTCGGATAAAGAGATGGCGAGCATACGGAAATCGGCTGTTTTTACGATTTTTCAAGATGCCGCTAATAGCTTTAACTCTTCCGTGAAAATGGGCCGTCAGCTGTATGCATTTTCGGGTGAAAGAACGGGAGCCACTGTTGCGCAGTTTCGAATGGAAATGGCGGTCATTTTGGCGGATCTTGGCCTTTCATCGGACATATTTGAGCAATATCCATTTGAATTATCCGGCGGTATGTTACAACGCTGCATGATTGCTTGTGCATTGTATGTGAAGCCAGATTTGTTAATTGCTGATGAGCCGACATCCGCTCTGGATATGGTGTTGCAAAAGGAATTTATCAAACTATTGAAGCGTTTGAATGAAGAGTTGGGCACGACCATTCTGTTGATTACTCATGATTTGGATATTGTTGCAGAGGCAGCGCATGAAATGGTTGTCATGCAACAGGGAGTAGTTGTAGAAACAGGTGCTGTAAAGCAAGTGTTTGAACAACCACAGCATAGCTATACGAAGCGGTTGCTGGAGAGTCGGTTTTAGGGGAAATGTAGAAGTGGAATGACTTGAAATATGGTAGTATAGAAATACAACCAAATATTGTCGGGGTGGTTGGTTGTCATGCTTCTTTCCTTAAAGGGAAAGGAGGTGATAACTATGGAGATTGTCCTTGAATTCTTACGGGAAATCATGAAGGGGATTGTGCGTGAATTGGGCGCATACCACTTTAGAAAGAACGTACTTGAAAACGAGAAAACCACCCCGCGCCGTCGGAAGCGTAATGGGTGGTTCTTAAAGAAATAAAATACTTTGACAACCATCACCCTGACGGTAAGGTTGTAGGGAGAAGCGTCGGTGCTTCTCTCTTTTATTATATTCATTATAGATGAAGGATATACTTTTTTCAAATGGATTGCTAAAAATGAGGGATTGCTATGTTACGAGTAGACAATATATCAAAAAATTATAAAAGTGAAGGCAAGGTTAAACAAGCTTTGCGCGAGGTCGATCTGACAGTTGGTAAAGGTGAAATCATCGGGCTGGTTGGGGAAAGTGGCAGTGGGAAAAGTACACTTGCGCGTGTCATTATGCAACTGGAGCCGTTTGATGAGGGGGCGGTTTACTTCAACGAATTGCCTGTTACAAAATCTTCACGAAAAGCATTTTACGAGGCATGTCAGCTTATTTTTCAAAATGCCTCCGCTGCCCTCAATCCATCATGGACGGTGCGTGAAATTTTGCTGGAGCCGCTACGTAATCGGCAAGGGGATCGAGAGGCATATATTCGCCAGATGCTAAAAAAAGTGAAGCTGACAGAAACCTATTTAACAAGACGCCCTTCCGAATTAAGCGGTGGTGAACGCCAACGTGTTAACTTGCTTAGATCGATTCTTGTTGAACCACAGTTAGTCGTCTGTGATGAAATTATCTCCAATCTGGATCGATTGATTCAAAGGGAGATTATTGATTTACTCATTGAGCTGAATCGTGAAATGGGGATGGCGATTTTATTTATCGCCCATGATTTGAAGGCTGTTACGTATATGTGTGACCGTGTATATGTCATGAAGGACGGACAAATTGTCGAACAGAGCGTCAAGGTACAAGATGAATTTGTATTTTCACATGCTTATTCAAGACAACTATTTGCTTCGCAGCTAGGAAAAGGAGCGGTCGACAATGTTGCTGAGTCTAAGCGGTGAGGCAAAGTCCTGAAATAATCGATAAGTTTCCAGTGGTGCTTCTCGAAGTATAGAAAGCAGTCTTTTGGTGATAAATGAAAATGAGGCTATCCAACAAGTTAGTGAAAACCAACTTTCTGGATAGCCTTTTGTTTAGGTGGAGTTAGCGCTTATCTTTATTTGGGTTAGCTACATGTAAAATATCGAAGATGATTTTGGCGTGATCAGTGTTATCCATTAGCCCTGCAAAGCGTTCTTTGGATGGGCCAAAAGCATAGACAGGTACGTCTTCGCCAGTATGTCCACCAGTTGTCCAGCCTGTATAAGAGCGCTTGTCAAAAATTATTTTGATAGCTGTCTCAATATCGCTAGCTTTTTCGCCAGCTAGTTGAACAGAGACGATTTCAGTTGCTGTTAGGGGTAAAAGTTTTTGGTTAATATATTTTTTTAAAGTTTTTTCTACATCTGAACCATTAGCGATTTCATCTGCAATAAAGGCAGGTGTTCGTTTGGCAGCTTTAATAGTATCAGTCAACCAGTTATAATTGCCATCTGCTCCGATAGAAAATCCACCTGTTGAATGGTCTGCAGTTGTCACGACTAATGTGTGCCCATCCTTTTTGGCGAATTCAATAGCCGCTTTAAATGCTTTTTCAAAGTCTTCCATTTCGCTCATTGCACCGACAATATCGTTGTCATGGCCAGCCCAGTCAATTTGACTCCCTTCTACCATGAGGAAGAAGCCCTTATCGTTTTTGCTCAAGCGATCAATGGCTGAAGTTGTCATTTCTTCAAGTGATGGAATTTCTTTAGAGCGGTCAATCATTTTCGGAAGCCCGCCAGCCGCAAATAATCCTAACACTTGGTCGTTATTGTCTTTTAATAAATCCGCTTTCGTTGTGACATAGCTATAGCCATCCTGTTTAAAAGAGTCAGCAAGATTTACAGTAGCGCGCTCAAAATTAGATTTCCCACCACCGAGAAGAACGTCGATGCTATGTTCACCGTTGATAAGCAGATTGTAATAATCATCGGCGATTTCATCCATGTTTTTACGACTTTCATTGTGAGCGCCGAATGCAGCAGGTGTTGCATGTGTAATTTCTGAAGTGGCGACTAACCCTGTCGATTTCCCGGCTTCTTTAGCGGCCTCTAAAACCGTTTTGACATTCGATTTGTCATTATCCATAGCAATGGCATTGTTATACGTTTTGACGCCGGCCGACATTGCTGTTGCCGCGGAAGCTGAATCTGTTATAGTTTCTTTTGCATCTTCAGGATAAGTCATTTGCTGTCCGACAAGGTATTTGTCAAATTCAGTTTGTTCAACAACAGGTGTAGTTGGATCATCTTTCAAGTAACGATAAGCCGAGGTATAGGAAACGCCCATGCCATCCCCAATAAGGAAAATCACATTTTTGATTTCAGGATTGTTGTTCTCAACAGCTTTATTCGCTTGGACGCTTGGATTAGCGACTGTCCCGACTAAGCTTCCAACTAGAACCGTGGAAAGAACAGCGAATGGAAGAACCTTTTTAAAAATCTTCTTTTTCAACATTGAAAAACCTCCTGAAATATTTTTACTAACAAAGCTAATTATAAAGTGGGATTGTTAATGTCGTATGAATGCTTTGTGAATTTGTGTTAAGAGTGGATAAAGTTGTTTTGGTGGAGTTGCAATTAGAATCCGAAAGTTGCAATTAAAATGCTGAAGTTGCAATTAGGATTCTAAAGTTGCAATTAGAACTGACTCTGAAGCAGCTCCTCGTCATTTATGGATTTAATTGATACAATTTTGCCTTTGAAGGTTGGATGGTAAAGCACAACAATGTAATTGATATCAATAGCATTACGATTGTTCCTATAATAACGACGTACTGAATAGCAATCAGTTGGGCTGCTATACCAACAATAATTGTTGTAATGATGACTAAAACAGCCTCGATTAATCCGTAAATACTGCCAACTCTCCCCATCATATGGACAGGGATATTATTTTGATAAAATGTGTGGAAGCCGGTATTGGCGAAGGCTAAAGAGAATGAAAGGATGAAAAATCCGATAGCCGCCATAAGAAAGATGTTAGAAAAAGCATAAACAATGTAACCGGCAGAAACGAATAGGGATCCTAAACCGATTAGTAAAGAGGTCGACGATTTATTAGCAATCATAGCATTGACAATTGAGCCGATAACAATCCCGACTCCAGCTATGCTGACTAAAAAACCATAGTCACTGTCGGATAAGGAGAGTACTTCTTTAGCGAACGCGGCTTCAAGTGAGTCGATAGCTGAAGTCATGACCATCACACAACCAAAAAGGAAATAGACGAACATGATATAAGCGTAGCGGCGGCTAAAATTTAACACAATCATCCAATCTTTCTTTACAACGTCAAAAGATAATTTTTCATCCGAAGTATGAGCGCAGCTATGTTTTTCAAGATTAGGCATCAGCATAGTAACCAACCCTGATAAAAATAAAGCAATTGCGTTCATGTAAATCGCAAAATTAGGTGTGCCAATGATAAATAACAAACCAGCAATAGCTGGACCTATGAGGAAACCTCCTGAATCGATTAAACTACGCAATGCATTAAATCGTTTGCGATCCTCAACGGGTATGAGTTTTGTAATATAGGTCATCGACGTCGGTTCGAACATAGAACTTGCGATATTTATCAAAAAAACGATTGCATAGATGGACCAAAGAGAAGATAAAAAAGGTAACGACACAATAAATAGTGCACGAAATAGATCGAGTATGACCATAAGATTGCGTTTATTTAACCGGTCAATCATGCTACCTGACCAAAAGTTCGTACATAACGCCGCCAAAGGTTTCAAAATATACAGGGCAGCGACTGCCAGCGGAGAGCTCGTCATTTCTAAAATAATTAAATTGAGTGCGATTAAATAAATCCAAGCACCTACATTGGAAACACCAATTCCAAATAATAGTATGGAAGGATATTTCCAAGATGCTACTATGCTTTTCATCCTCATGTAATGACCCCCTTATTTTTAGGACAACAAAAAAATCCCACCCCCAAGACCATTAAGTCTTAGGGACGAGATTATATCCGTCGTGGTGCCACCCTAGTTTATTACGATGTTGCCACCGTAACCTTATCAGGTACGTTTAACTTAATTCAGCAGAAATCCACTATTTCTATAAGTGATATGATAAATGCTGATTTAAGTTAAGCCTCCGGCGGATGTCACAAATTTTGAAGGGAGTCAATTGCAGGCAGTCTAAGTTCGCGACGTCCTGTCGCAACGACTGCATACCCACATCCTGTGGGCACAATTCAAAATTTGGACGCAATTACGCCGAGGCGTAATTGATAGATGCGTATACCCTAGCTCAATAACGGGAGCTCCCGTCACTTTATCCCCAGTACTGGTTCCAAAATGATGCTCAGAGACTTGTTTCAATAACTCATTCCTACTCCTTTTCAGCAACCGGAGCTCTCTGCAAAGAATGAACGCTATTTACTCTTCTCGTCATCGCATTTGATTTTTAAAAATGATAGCATTGGTTGGAATAATTGTAAATAGGTAGTTTTTTTAATGAAAGTGAAAAGTTAGCGAATTAATAAGTGTGGAATAACGATACGCAATTCGGATTTCGGATTCTTAAACGACTTCGAGTTGGGTTAGGACTTTGAATTTGACAATAAAAGACTAAATAATTTTGAGCCTCGCACATCAGTATCTGCCTTCATACAATAAACGACACAATCATTTTTCTCTGGGGGCGATCTCATCAATCTCTGGATCGATATTTCCACACTTCATCACCTATTAAGACTGTATGATGGTCATCATCCACTCGACATATATCCAATTGCGGTAGGGAAAATGGTTACATCGACACCAATGGGGACATATAGGATTATCAATAAACAAAGCAACCCTGGCGGACCCTTTGGGGCATTTTGGATAGGGTTATCAAAACCTCATTATGGGATACATGGAACAAATAATCCTGTGTCTATTGGAAAAAGTGTGTCGCATGGATGTATCCGAATGCTTAATAAAGATGTTCTAGAATTAGCGTCTATGGTTCGGATTGGAACGATTGTTTTTATTCATAAATGAGTATTAACTTTTTCTGTACAATTAAAAAGCAGACTCACAAATGGTTAGTAGTAACCATTCTGAGTCTGCTTTTTTCACATTCTACCGCTGTCATTCGCGGGATCTGTGTATCCCTTGTTGACAACAGCCTTCTGCACCACAGGTTCGTTTGCCGCTTTTGGAATCAAGACCATAATCGCCGCTAACGCCAGCACTGCAAAAATCACGTTTGCGATAATGCCAGCAGATGCTGCTCGTTCAATATTGCCTGACAGCGTCATGGTGCCGTAAATGGCAGCGGAAATGGCGACTCCGAAGGAACCTCCGAGCGCGCTTGCCATTTTATAAATGCCTGATGCTGAACCGACTTTATCCTCCGGAATACTCGATACGGCTGTGTCAGTGGACGGAGTTGCATACATCCCGAGTCCTGTGCCGAATAGGATGAACCCGACAAAAACGATGATGATATAAGCTGTATCTGGTAAGAATGTCAATGCCATGGTGCCAATACCGATTGCTGTCAGGACGGAACCGATAATCATCGGTAGCCTTGCCCCAACGTTTTGTAGCATTTTCTCACCGACACGAATCATGATGAGGACTGACACCAAATAGCCGATTGATAACATACCTGATTGAAATGCCGTGAATCCTCTTGCAACTTGCACATAGGTATTGGCGACAACGAGCGTCCCGCCTACTGCATTCAGCAAAAAGTTGGAGATCGTAGCACCTGTATACGATTTATTTTTAAATAAATTAAAGTCAATTAACGCATGTAACTTGCCTGTTTCTATTTTGATGAAAAACAGCATGCCGATTACCGTTGCAGCGATTAAGCCGATTGTCAGAGGACTTGTCCAACCGAAATCAGCACCGCGTGTGATGACGACGTTTAGTCCAATCATAGTAAACACAAAGACGACTAATCCGGTCACATCGAAACGGGAAGAATCTTTCTGTATGACTTTACTTTCAGGTGTATCTTTTAGTAAAAACATCGCAAGTAAAGCAAAAACAATGGAAAAGACGAAAATCCATCTCCAACCCATAGAAGTTGCAATCGCACCTCCTGCGAAAGAACAAACACCCGAACCACCCCAAGAACCGATAGACCAATAGCTAAGCGCACGTTGTCTTGCTGCGCCTTCGAAGTACGTTCTCATTAACGCAATCGTAGCAGGCATGATACAAGCAGCTGATAATCCTTGGATGATGCGTCCGATAATTAACAGTGCGGCACCGTTGGCAAATACGAGGCAAAGAGAGCCAATGATACTTAAGAACAGTCCGAAATAGGTCATTTTTTTGCGTCCGAATTTATCGGCAAGGCCTCCTGCTGCCACAACAAAAATACCCGAGAATAATGCGGTTAAACTAATAGCGATATTGAGTACGCCCAAAGAAATACCTAAATCTTCTTGAATAGCTGGAACAACATTTACCATGGATTGTGCAAAAAGCCAAAATGTAATGACCCCGAATACAATCCCTGTAATCATCTTATTCGTACCTTGATAGCTTGTAGACACGATCTTCCTCCTTAAAATAGAAAGCAGTTTTATGTAATTTCATTCTCATCTATCGTTTGTATTTTCCTACTTTAGCATAATGAATTAGAGGGGTGAAGGAGAGAAATATGATTCTTTTATTTAAAATTTATTCGTAATAGCGGGAATTAAATAAATATCTTGAAAGGATAGTAAAACTCTAAATCCGAACAATGCTTGTTTCCGCTTTGGATGGGCGTTTTCCGTGTGTATGGCTTTATTGTTATATAATTTAAGCTAGGTTCTTCAATTGACAATTTTGTGAACAAAAACGGAATGTGTTATTAACGAATGATTAATTGTTAAAACGTTTAATTGTTCGTCTTTTTAAAATGAGTAGGTAATTATGAAATTGATTTACTTTTAATAAATAGATTGTTTTATTACATATATTGGAGAGAGAAATCTCATTCCGTACAGATGAATTAAAAGGGTTTGTGATGATAATCACGAATATTTACAATTGGTAGAAAAATGAGTGGGGTTGCTTATATGAGTTATGTAAGGGAATTAAGGAAGTTTGTCGGCAATAGACCGCTTATATTACCGGGAGCTGTTGCTATTATCTTAAATGCTCAAAATGAGGTATTGCTACAACATCGAACGGACGGCGGGTGGGGGTTGCCTGGCGGTTTGATGGAACTGGGTGAAAGTATGGAGGAAACAGCGAGGCGTGAAGTAAAGGAAGAGACGGGCCTAATGATTGGTGAACTGGAATTGTTGGGTATCTTTTCGGGGGAAGACTACTTTTTGAAAGTAGCGAATGGGGATGAACTGTATTCTGTGACAGCTGTTTATGTGACAAGGGATATTCAGGGAGATATTGAAGTGGATTCAACGGAGTCGATTGACGTTCAGTATTTTCCGCTTAAACGGCTACCGGAAGGATTGTTGCCGTCATATCGGAGGTATATGGAACCGTATTTATCTGGGTTAGGTGCTCGAAAATGAAATTAGAGCGTAAAAATATGGATGAAGGATTTGCTTTAGAAATTCTAAACTGGCGCTATGATCCGCCTTATGATTTTTATAATAATGAGTATGATGTTGAGGCAATCACTGAATTGTTGGAGGACAACTATTCTGTCGTTGTGAATGACGATGAGGAGGTGATTGGCTTTTATTGTGCAGGTTCTTCTGCCCAAGTGCCAGCAGGAACAAAAGTGGGCGCCTATACGGAAAATATTATAGATGTCGGGCTAGGCATGGCCCCTACATTAACAGGCAAGGGCAATGGTTTCCTTTTCTTTTCATTTGTATTGGAGTCGCTTTATAAAACGTATGGTACTGTGCCTGTTCGTCTTACTGTCGCAAAGTTTAATCAAAGAGCCATTCATCTATATGAGAAGATTGGATTTGTGAAGGAAATGGAGTTTTCGACGGATTTTGCTGATTTTCAGACGATGAGGAAGGTGTAACCATGTTCAGTACATGTAGAAAAGTAAATGAATGGATGTTGAAATTCGACGGAAAATGGGGAATTGCTGGTGGATGGGCGATTGATTTATTCGTAGGGGAAGAAACGCGTCCCCATTCGGATATTGAGGTCGCCCTATTTCGAGAAGACCAACAGGCGCTGAGAAAGGCGTTGCCAGATTGGTCATTTGAAAAAGTTGTGAAGGGTGAATTAATTAGCTGGGAAAAAGAATGGCTGGAATTGCCGGTTCATGAGCTTCATGGTGTTCATAAACAACGGGTAGGTGAACGGTTAGAAGTATTGCTGAATGAAACGAAGGATGGTGAGTGGATATTTAGAAGGGAATCGTCGATTTCATTTCCGGAAAGTTCACTTTTTCTTGTGCCAAATGAAGGGGTCCCTTATCTACATCCAGCGGTCGTCTTACTATACAAAGCGAAAAATGCACGTGAGAAAGATCATGCCGATTTTGATGCGGTGAAGGATTTGCTGAAGGTCGAGGATAAAGAGTGGTTGCGTAAAGCGCTTTGGGTTCACGTTCCGGAACATAAGTGGATTCAGGAATTATGAGGAAGGGAGCGGCGGTATGAATAAAGTAATGGTCATCGGGGTTTCGGCAGGTGTTGGGAAATCGACGTTTGCGCGCAGGTTAGGTGAATTGACGGGCATTGAAGTGACGCATTTAGATCGGTTATTTTGGAAGCCGAATTGGGTAGAGGCCTCGCCTGAGGAGTTTTTGGCAGCCCAACAACAGGTTGTTGCGCAGGAGCGATGGATTATGGAAGGGAATTACGCGGGGACAGTCCATATTCGAGAGCTACATGTGGATACTGTTATTTACTTGGAACTCCCGCTTCGTGTCTGCTTGTATCGGGTGCTGAAGCGAAGAGTGCAATATCATGGACAAACACGACAAGATATCGGTGAAGGTTGCAAGGAGAAGATGGACAAGGCGTTTCTGGAATTTATTGTCACGACATATGGCGCACGGAAAAAGACCATGATGGAGCGAATGCGACGTTATGCGGAAGAAGGGAAGACTGTTCATTATTTGAAAACGCAACGCCAGATTCAAGGGTTTTTGGATACATATATGAAGAAGTAAATAACGGGGGCAGTCCAGAAAGTCAGTTTTACTAACCTTCTGGACTGCCTCCGTTTCAGATATCACCAAAAAATTGCCCGCCAAGCACAATTGGAAACTTATCGGTCAATTGGGTCGAGTTATCGATCATTTGCCGACAGTTATCGATCAATTGAACAAAGTTATCGTCATTTCAGGACCTTTTACTCATCTATAAGGCTTGCTTTAAGATGCGCCTCAAACAATATCGACATTATTCTTTTACAATGGCTTCCTGCTCAATCCACATTGATGACCAGTTTTCAATTTCTTTCATAATCGGCGTAAGTGACATGCCTTTTTCGGTTAAGGAGTATTCGATTCGTACCGGTGTTTCTGGGTACACATCGCGAATGACAAAGCCTTGTTGTTCAAGGTCCTTTAGTCGTTCTGTTAATGTTTTTCCACTGACGCCAAGCTTGTCTGTCATTGTGCAAAAGCGCTGTGGCCCTGCCATTAATTGATACAGAATAAGGGCGGTCCAGCGCTGACTTAGAATGAAAACGGCTTTTTCGAAGCGGGGGCATAGTTCGAATTCGTTCATATGATTATCGCTCCTTTGGTTTGGATTTTAAAATGTTGACAATAGTCATTGTAACATATAAAGTTAGTTACATAAAGTAAGTAACTTACTAAAATACTGTTAGGAGGAATATTCATGAATTTTCATACAGCACCACATATATACACAGGGGAAGTACATCTCAACGTTTTGGACTTGACTAAATCGGTCCAGTTTTATAAAGAAGTGATTGGCTTTAAAGTACTTGAGGCAACTGCAGATAAAGTAGTATTGACGGCAGACGGTAAGACACCGTTGCTCATTATTGAACAACCAGAAAATGTTACGCCGAAAGAGGCGCATAAAACTGGTTTGTATCATTTTGCATTGTTGTTGCCGAAGCGAGCTGATTTAGGGGCTATTATTAAGCATTTCATCCAGCATCAGGTACGAATTGGGGCTTCGGATCATTTGGTGAGCGAGGCGCTTTATTTGTCAGATCCAGACGGTAATGGCATTGAGATTTATACAGACCGTGATCCGGCTGTTTGGAGTTGGGACAACGGAAGTGTAGCGATGAGTACGGATCCGCTAGACGGAGAAAGTATTATTGCAGAAAGTGGAGAGCAGATGTGGGATGGACTTCCTGTTGGTACGGTTATGGGGCATGTTCATTTACATGTGGCTCATTTGCCTGAAACGGAAACGTTCTACAATGCGCTCGGCTTTGAAGTGGTCACAAACTATCCGCAAGCACTGTTCATGTCGAATGGAAAATACCATCATCATCTTGGCTTGAATACGTGGAATGGCGTAGGTGTACCACGTCCTTCAGAAGGTAGTGTTGGGCTTCAATCATTTGCGCTTGTTTATCCGACTGAGGCAGTGTTGAATGAAGCGATTGCGAAAGTAGAAGCGTTAAAGGTGAAGGTAGTAGCTGACGAGAATGGATTTATAACGGAAGATCCTTCCGGCAATCGAATTGTGTTGCGGGTTGAGTGAGGTTTTTGTAAATAGGAATAGGGACTTTAAACCGGATTGGTTTGAGTCCCTTTTCTTATCAATAGAAATATCCCTCTTTCTCTCACTCCCCCTAAAAAAATATTGAAACTTATTTCGACGTCATCCGTAAAACAACGTATACTTAAGCATAACGAATGCAAAATACATTGTGCCGAAACGGAGTGAATTTATTGACGAAAAAATTATGGTTCCAAGCAGGCGTTGGTATTTTACTGGCCTTACTTATTTTGAAATATTTCATGGAAATAAATTGGATTTTTGCCCCTCTACTTATTATTGCAAAAACAATTTTTGTACCACTATTACTTGGTGCCGTCCTTTTTTATGTAACGGAGCCATTGCAGCGGTTTTTGGAAAAACGTAAGATACCGCGATGGGGAAGTATTTTAGCTATATTGATCAGTGTTGCGGCAGTGGTTTGGCTATTCATTTCAATTATTGGTCCTCCAGTCATTAATCAAGTGAATAACTTAGTGAAAAGTGCACCGTATATTGCAAAAGAGATTACCATTCAGTCAGAAAATCTTCTCGATGTTTTGCAGCATAGAGAAGACTTCCCAGAACAATTAAACGATATGATTGACAAGGCTGTAAACTCTGTCCAATCTATTGCTGTCGTTTTTGGAAAACTAATCGTGCAATTTTTCCAATCCGTTTTCCAAACAGCCTTCACCCTTATTCTAGTTCCGTTTTTCTTCATCTTCTTGTTGAAGGATCACGAGAAGTTTGCACCATTTATCTACAATTTCTTTTCGGGCAAACGGCAAGTATGGGTTAAGAAAACATTACATGATATCAATACAGTTCTACGCACGTATATCCAAGGGCAGCTACTGATTAGTCTTATTCTAGCGGCCATTATGTTTATCGGTTATTTAATTATTGGTCTAGATTACTCGCTATTGCTTGTCATTTTTGCGTTTTTCATGAACGTCATTCCGTTTATCGGTCCGTGGATTGCGTTTGCGCCAGCACTGATTATCGCGTTTTTGGATCCGGATCCGCAAATGGTCATTTGGGTCTGTATCATCACGCTTGTTGCACAGCAAACAGATAGTAACCTAATTACGCCGAATATCATGGGGAAAACACTTGATATTCACCCGTTGACGGTAATTACAGTCATTTTGGCAGCAGGAAATATTGCCGGTTTCCTCGGTATTCTCTTGTCGATTCCTGCTTACGCAGTTGGGAAAGTCATCTTGAAAAATATTTATGATAGACGTAAGGAAATTAAGTTAGCTGCGACGAAGAATGTGTAATGAACCAAGCCCCTTGACATAGACATGTTAGAGGGCTTGTTTTTTTAGGATGGCTGACGTCTATCTGACGGGGATTTATAGTGAACTTAAAGTTCAGTTTTAATGAATACCAAAATAGGGAAAACGAGCTATTTTGGCAATCCCTCATTTTTCGAGGTTTTTTACTAGAGAATATCAATTCATTGTTATAGTAAAGAAAACGATGCATATATGCTATATTGTAAAAATTACCCTGAGTTGTATGTAGGTGGCGATTTAAATGCTCATGTGCAGGGAAACTATTTATTAAATTAGATTGCAGAGCACCTTCAGCATCTCGAAAGGTATGAAACCACCCACAAACTGACCAAGCTATTGAAAAAAGGACTGATGTCATGTGGAATGAATTTCCTTTAATCCATACAAACATTTGGGATGCATTATGGGCGATACCTACTATTCTTCTGGGCATCTTGCTGTTGTGAGTCTTATTCAAACTCCCTGAAAGTTGGTTTTCAACAGCTGCTACAATCATTGGACTTATCCTATCCATTTTCATAAGCCACAATGGTAATTTACCCGCCGGTATTTTTATGGGATTTTTCTATGGTGGTGCGGCGAGTGGGACGATTTATTCGTTGAAGGTCTGGTATACAGGTTATCGAGGGAAATGATTTTATTTCAACGGACAAAATCCACATTGGATGAGGCCAGGAACATCTTTCGAGAAGCAACATGTTGTTCGGACTTCGGTATTGAGCAGTGCAGATGGCTCACATCCTTTTAAATAGCTGGCAAATAAAGAGCGGGGTGCGATGCTTTCCCATAGGGCGTCGTCTAGTAGCATGTCTAGATCGGCGCGGGCTTCTTCAGCGGTACCAGTGTTCGACAGCAATACATGGTATTGCCAGAGAAGAAAGCCAAAAATATTTTCCCATAAGGTTAGCGGGGATACAGATGCGACGGTGCGAAGTTGCTTGATAACAGCGCTGCATTGTTCGACTAAAATGCGGCGGATAACATCACGGCGTTCGTTGTCTTCTACATAACGCCAATCTTCTGCGAAGGCAAATGTGCTAATAGCTAACTTTTTGTATTCTTCTTTTGCGCCGAAGGCAAGACGGTCTTTCTCTCCATCCCATACTTCATCGTACGTTGCTAGATTGGTAAATTGCATAGCGACGAACATGCCGAGGCGGCGCATGAAGTACGAAGCGGCGACTGTTTGGTTTGGGCTGCCGCTCACTGCCTGGATAATATTTAATGTATCTTCGATTTTATCGGTATCAAGAAGTGTTTCGAGTGTGAATAATTTTCGTTCAGGCGTTTCCGTATAGATGCTGTACATATTTAATTGTCTGAGTTGGTCCGCGGTTAAGTTTGTCATGTCTTTATTATATGTTCGGATAATTGAAACGACAAGTTGATCGAGAGTTCAGTCCGGTTTGTAGTTTTGAATAGAAAGCATTCTAGAAAGCAGATGTATTGTTTTATTATACCCCTAATGGTATATTTCGAGTGAAGTTAACTGAGGGGGAAACGACAATGGAATGGATTTTATTTGTACTTATTACGGGATTTTTTGTTTGGCGAATGATGCCTGCGAAAGGCGTGCGCAACATATCGACAGAGGATTTGAAAACAATGCTTCAGGATAAAACAAAGCAGTTCATCGATGTACGAACGCCTGGTGAATACAAAGGTCGCCATCTGAAAGAATTTAAAAATATGCCGTTGAATACACTCGAATCACAACTGGGCAGTCTCGATCAATCGAAAGAAACTGTCATCATTTGTCAAAGTGGTATGCGTAGTGCGCGAGCGGCAAAAATGTTGAAGAAGGCCGGGTTTACAACAGTCTTAAACGTGACGGGCGGTATGAGCGCTTGGCGGGGATAACTAGCATTAATTGAAATCCATGGGGAATCTAAGCTCCATGGATTTTTTTATTTCAAAAGTTCCAAAGATAGCCGTTTCTCCGCGCTTGCCCAACACACTTTTTTAGGCAGACACATACTATTTGAATGAAGAGGTGGTGAACGGTGAAAGAAGATGACAAGGCTGTGCGCTATAATCCGCATGAAATCGAACAGCGTGAATGGAAGCAAAGGCAAACGAAGGAACGGCTTAAACAGATGTTAACAATCGCTTCGCCGGTATTCCTGTTGTTATTATGGGAATTCATGTCGAGGACGGGAATACTGGATATTCGCTTTTTCCCGCCCCCATCCGCCATCGTCAGCACGTTTGTCGAGATGATAGCTAGTGGTGAAATGGCTAAGCATATTGGTGTGTCATTGTATCGAATATTCGTTGGATTCCTGCTCGGCGTGATACCGGGTGTTATCGTTGGTTTGTTGATGGGGCTTTATTCGCCAATTAGGCATTTTATTTCCCCAATTGTGATGGCGTTGATGCCAATCCCTACACTGGCTTTGCTACCGATTATTATCATTCTTTTCGGGATTGGGGACTTGTCGAAAGTTGTGACCATTGCAGGAAGTGTCTTTTTTCCTGTCGTAATCAATACGGTTGCCGGCGTCATTAATATTGATTCCATCTACTTGGATGTAGCGAAAAATTATGGGGCAGGAAGAGCGAATTTCTTCTTTAAAATTGCTTTGCCAGGTGCCATGCCGGTTATGCTGGAGGGCATTCAGATGGGGCAGGCGATTGCGCTTCTTACAATTGTAGCTGCTGAAATGATGGGGGCTACATCCGGAATTGGTTATCTCATTTGGACTTCGTACAAAGCGTTCCTACTCCAAGAAATGTACGTGGGTCTCATCCTCATTTCATTTTTCGGTTATCTGTTCTCGCTAGTGCTCCGAGGAATTCAGAAGAAGATGTTACCGTGGAGGTGAACAGATGGGAAAGAAAAACAAAATTATTATCCGTAATTTGACCAAGGCATTTTATAAAAAACAAGCGAGTGTTACGGCGCTGGATGATATTAATTTAACAATTGAGGACGGAGAATTTGTCTGCCTTGTAGGCCCGAGTGGCTGTGGGAAAACAACACTTTTGCGTATTTTAGCAGGACTTGAACATCCGAGTATTGGAGAATTCATCATTGCAACTGATGGGGAGGATCGTCCTCTTCAGTCGATGGTGTTTCAAGAAAGGGGCATCATTCCGTGGCTCACGGTGGAGGAGAATGTTGCGTTTGGCCTTAAAATGCGTCATATGCCGAAGGAAATCATCAAAGAACGAACAGCGTATTATTTGAAAAAAACAGGCCTCGACAAGTTTTCTGCCCTTTATCCGAAAGAGCTGTCAGGGGGCATGAAGCAACGCGTGAGTATTGCGAGGGCGTTTGCCAACGACCCAGAAATTTTGTTGATGGATGAACCATTTGCTGCGCTCGATGAACAGAACAAATTCATTTTGCAGGAGGAATTGTTATCTATCTGGTCAGAAACGGGCAAAACGGTTCTTTTCATTACGCATAGTATTGATGAAGCGTTATTGCTAAGTGACCGTATTTTACTTATGAGTTCACAGCCTGGAAGAATTATTCGGGAAATCAAAGTCGAGATGCCGCGTCCGCGAAAAATGGAGGATATCCGGGAAAATCCATTGATGGCCGCACAGTTTGTAGAAGTATGGAAACACCTGCAAGAAGAAGTGCAACGGTCTAGGAGAGAAGATCAATGAAAAGGAGAGATTCCATGGCGAAGTGGATGAAGAGCGGATGGTTAATGGCGTTATTCGCGGTGGCTTTAGTTGTTGGGGCTTGTTCTCCAAAAGAAACAGTGAAGCCAGCGCCGGAAGATAAGGCACCGGATGCAGTGGCCAAGGACTATCCTTCTGGTGATTTGGCGCCACTCGACAAACGAGTAAAAGTTATCATTGCAGAAGATGGTGCGGCATCGGGTGCAGGCTTTTATATCGCAAAAGAAAAAGGGTATTTTGAGGACTACAATATTGAAGTAGAGTTTGCACAATTCGCAAACAGTGATGATATGTTACCGGCGTTAGCGGCGGGAGAAGTTGATATTGCGGGTGGCGTTTCAACGGCGTCGTTCTTCAATGCAATTGCACAAGGAATTGATGTTAAAATTATTGCGGACAAAGGACATAACGTGCCTGGCAAATCGTATTTCACATTTGTTATCGGTAATCATATGGTCGATGTCATAAAAGATTATCCTGATTTTAAAGGCAAGAAAATTGCGGTATCGTCACGCAATTCGATTGATGGCTATATTTATGAGGAAATGCTTAAACATGCCGGTTTGACAGGAGACGACGTCGAGTTCGTGCTGCTGGGGGACTTCGGTAGTATGCTAGGTGCAATTGATGCGGGAACAATCGATGCAGCGCTGAATATCGAGCCGCTTATTGCACAAGGTGTAGACAAAGGCATTCACGTTCGATTTGGAGATACGACAGATTATGCGCCTGAATCTCAAATTGCAATGGTGCTCGGCTCTCCTCAATTCATGTCTGAAGAGCAGGATGTTTCACTGCGGTTCATGTCTGCCTACTTGAAAGGTGTTCGTGATTATAACGATGCCTTTATTAAAGACATTGGTAAGGACGAAGTGGTTGACATCATGACGAAGCATACAGCGTTAAAAGACCCGGCGCTATGGGATAAAGTAAACGTTACGGGACTTGACCCGGATGGAAAGATGTTCGTTGATGATATTAAGAAGCAATATGATATGTATAAAGCGAATGGGGCTATCCTCGGAGATGTAGATTTAAACAAAGCGATTGATACCTCAATCACAGAGAAAGCGGTCGAAACGATTGGTAAATATGAGCGTTGAGTGATTGTCGACCAAACAAAATTACCCCATTAATAAAGGCTGTTCCTGTCTATCGGAAAAAATCCGACTTCAGGAACAGCCTTTCATATGTTGTTTCTTCTTGACCAAGGCAGTCTGCAAGCTATGCAACGCCATGCCAACAATGATGACAGCAATTCCTACAAGAGACAGCGCACCCGGAAGCGCAATGCCAAGAATCATCATTTCACCAAGCATTACAAAAATGAGTTGCGTGGACTGTGTAGCTTCCACGGCCGCAAGCTTCCCTTGGTCACCGCGTACTCGGTCGGTTGCCATGAAAAATAATGTGGTCGCAATGACACCGGAACTGACCCCGACAATGAACGATTGAATGAGCTGACTCATGGAAGGTGGTCCAACCGTCAAGAATGCGTAGGTGGCAAAGCCAATCCAGACAGGTATGGTCATAAGTGTCATGCCGAGTACACGTTGGAAAGTATCGAGTCTACCGCCGAGCAATTCCATCATTTTGCGATTGCCAAGTGGATAGGCGAATGCGGCCAAAATGACAGGTATAATGCCAAGCGCAAGCGTCCGTATTTCAACGCTTTGCGCGTGTGGAATTTGAATGACTACGACACCGGCAAAAATGATGAGTGTAATGCCAAGTGACACCAGTGGAATTTTCTGCCGGATTTTTGTTTCCCCATTTGCTGTGTTCACAATCAGTGTGAAAAATGGAGCAAGCAGTACACCTGCCACAATCGTTAATTGCCATGTGCCAGCTAGCAGCCAGCCAGGACTATAAGCGGCCGCGTAAGTAAGCGGTGCATAAAACAGTACAAAAGCCGTTACGCTCCACATGAAAAACGGAGCGGGCTTCGACACCATTTCTTTCTTCACATCACCAAGCCCTTTACGATAAGCCACAATGGCGATTAAAAACGGCACCATAAAGAAATAACGGAGAGAGGAGCTCCAAAGCCAGCTCCCCCCCGATAATTCCATCGATCTGTTTAAAATGAATGTCACTGCAAAAAATACCGAGGAAAGGACTCCAATCCAAATTTCCTTCATACTCATTGCCCCCTAGTTATGCACGTTCTTCAAACAATTTTACGGCTTCTAGAATAACATGCGTCGCTTTGACCAAATTATCGACAATTTCCATGACGGGCTCGATTTTCACTAATTTTCAAAAGTATCCTGTGGAATTAACTTTGTGAATTTAAGATCGGCGATCCAGTAAATAAGATAAGCAGAAACGCTGAAAAAGAAAAAGAGAATCAAGAATGAGAATCGCAATGAAAGTATCGTCCATGCACCAAGAACTATCATACCAAAGATAGTTAAATTAATTTTGTATAGACCGACTTGGAGACTAGAAATGCATAAACGTTTGAATGTTGTGGTCATGTTGACCATAAGTGGGTAAATGCTTAAGAATGATAGGACAAGCATGAAGCTAACAAGATAAGTAGCGACATAAATAATTGTTTTGTATGGTGAAGTCATTTGAGATAAAAATAAGAAGTTAACTGTTAGTAATAAACTGATTACAGTGAATAGAGTACCGACAAGGTAGCTTTGCTTCCAATTTTCAATAAACATTTTCTTGAACTGAGAAAAAATTGCTACTTCTTTATTTATTTTCCATTGTCTAACTACCCCAAAAAGTGCTGCAATTGCTGGGAAAATCGTAATAATGGGAATACAGCTAATGATAAATAAGATATTTAAATACATGAAATGGTATAACCACATTCCTAAGCGATACAAAACTCCGTCTATACTAAAAATTTTTAACACCCCATATAAAAAGAATTATAATATCTGATAAGTAACAATAGTGTAGCAAAAACTAAGTATACATACAATGAAATTAGAGTTATAGTGATGGCAGACAATAGCGGTATTAGAGAAAGTTACTGAAACAATTTTAGTTTATATGAAAATGAGAATAAATATTAAAGAGAAATACCGTACAACCCCAATAATTCTATTGTGAAGACATCTTCATAATAGGTCCGAAAAGAAATAGATTATGATGATTTAATAAATTGCAAAGAGTATTTTTGAACTTAATATTCATTTGAAGTGTAAGCATTTTAAATAGTGGATTATTTGAATCAATTTCATAACTACCAATATCATATAAAAAGACGAACACTTTTCGACCTAATCGGTTTATTGTTAGTATCATTTGTGACTACTTTCTTTGAATGTAGAGTAAGGCATCGACTCTTGCGGGAACAGCTCAAGCTGAAGACCCTGGACTGAACGGAGTGAGGGAAGCGGCTGAAGCCGTGCCATCGGAAAGCGTCCGCCTGAAGCGAAAATCAACCTTGTTCGTATTATGAAGTTGTTAGATCTATTATGAAATTAATTCATTTATATGATATATTCAAGCAAAAAAGGAGAGAGTTTTTTGAAAAAGTTAAAGGAACAACTTCAATCGCTAACGTTTAAACAAAAATTAGAGCATATAATTGAATATTATTCATTTCATGTAATTGGAGCGATTGTTATTGCTTTCTTCCTTGTAATGGCAATCATTACTTTTACGAATCAACCAATAGAAATTTTATCTGTTCGCGTTGTTAAAGCAGATATTACGAGCGAACAAACAAAAGGATTACAGATAGAGCTAGAAAAATCATTAATTAAAAATGATAAAGAGATGCTTTCTATTAGAGCAATCAATATGAGCGATGTCTCAAACAATCCCGATTCTTTATTAACAATCCAAAAGCTCGCAGCTGAAATAGCAGGAAAAGAAGTGGATGTTCTACTTGTAGATAAAGATGTCTTTCAACAATTTAATGAAGATGGTAATTTGTATGATTTGAGTAATTTTCATGTATTCGATGATTGGAAAACGAGAAAATATCCTTCGGTTAAAGATCCTGGAACAATAACCGGAATAGATGTCTCAAACGTCCCTTATCTATCTTCTATTGTTACAAAAAGCGAACCCCTTCTATTTGTTGTCATGGCAAATACGGAACGGTTGGACAAGGTAAAAGAATTCGTCAACTTTTTCAATGAATGAAAACAGAAAATATACAAAGAAATCTTTATTTTGATAGACTTTTGTTTTGGCGAATTTTGTGTGTTTTAAAGTATTTGAGAGCGAGTACATAAATAAAAAGTGCGATTTATAAATTCAGGATATTCAACAAGTTTAATCTATTCCATAATTACCTATTTTGATTAGAAAGACGAACGATTACAAATTCGCTAATTTAAATGTACGTTAATATGACGTTCAACTAATGTTGTTTTGAGCCCAAGGCGGTGACTCCAGCGAAAGCCGTCACGAAGAACGGCTTTTGCGAACAAAAGCGAAGCGTTGAGAGTAGTGGATAAGCCATGCTCGCGGAAAGCGTCCGCCTGGAGTAGAAATAAACCCTTTTTCGGATGTTGAGCCGATTGTTCTATTATGAAATTGACTCAGCTATTAGGTTGAAAAATAATTACACTCGATAAAAAAACGGATAAGTTGTTAGCGATAACATAGGTGATAGGTAGGTAGTTCAAAATACTGATTATATATGTAATAATATGTCTATTAGATGTATTTGAATACTACTATATAGAAAGGGAGAGGTGTTTAATATGTTTAATTCCTTTGAGAAAGTAACTATTTTCAGAAAGTTATTTCTATCATATATATTGATTCTTGTTATTCCACTAGTAACAAGTTTTATCGTTTATCAAGTAAGTATTTTTGAAATCAATGAAAATGCAACGCAGAAGAGTAAAAACTTGTTGAATCAAACGAGGGACATTATCGATAGAAAAAATGAGGAATTGGAAACATTCGTCTACCAACTATCTTTAAATCCCGAAATTAATGAATTGATGAATAGAAAGTCTAACCAGGATAAGAATACTGTATATGACACATATAAGGTTCTTAATAGTATAAAAAATTATCAGTATACGAACACAATTTACCAGGACTTTTATATATATTTTAATCAAATTGATACAATTATATCCCCGGAGTCAACCTACGTTCGTACAGATGACTTTTATAAAAGCCATCGTTACGATGGACTAAACTATAATGATTGGATGAAAGATATTAATCAAACCTACCATACGCGTTTATATATACCTTCAAACAAAGTGAATATAGGGAATAAGTCAGAATCGATCATTACGTATGTTCAATCAATTCCATTTAATACTACAAAAAGCCAAAAAGCAAACATAGTTGTGATGATAAAAGAGAAAGAAATCGCATCTATATTAAATAGAATTTCGTCACAATACGATGGATCAGCTTTTATTCTTGATGAAGAAGGTAACATAATGGTTAGCGATAATATAGACAAAAGTATGATTTCTTATGATAAGACTTCAAATAAACGAATGATTAATGAAAGTAATAAGAAATTCATGTATATTAAATCAAAATCTAACCTTAATGAATGGACATATGTAGCTATTATCTCTAAAGAGAAATTGGCGGAAGATATTAAATATATCCAAACAATTGCATTTCTAATTGCAATTACGACAATAGTCATTGGATTATGTATTGCCATTCTTTTTTCTTATCAGCATAGTATTCCACTTAATCGTCTCTTAAGAATTATTCCCCTTTCAGAAACAAAAAAGGTAAGTGATCCTTATGATTATTTGCATACCAATATAGAAGAAATGCTAGAGAATAATGATCGACTGAGGAATCAAATCCAAAATCAGCGCCCCATTCTGCAAGATACGGTTCTAAGGAAACTAGTCTCAGGTGAGTATTCCACTTCAAAAGAAGCGATAATATTAATTGAACAAGCAAATTTGCCAATAAAAGGAGCCTTTGGTTATGTTGGTATCGTGCAAATTGTCCATGTGATGAATGCAATCGATAAGAACATGCTAGATGAAATGAATGTAGCACAACTCTTCATTCAAAATGAATTAACTGACATCTTTCGAGGAGAAGCCCTACAATACAATTTAGATGTGGATAAAGTAGTATTTCTTTTCTCTTATTACAAAAAAATCACTCATCATGAGGAAAAAAAGGTGAAAGAGGCTCTCGAATTGCTGATTAAGAGATTAGAAGAGAATTATAGCTTAAAAGTGAATATCGGGTTCGGGCGGCCGTTTGAACAATTTTCGGATATTTACAAGTCTTTTGAGGAAGCAAAGATGAGTTTACCGCTTTTTCAATCAATTGACCACGAAGCTGCTTTATATATATATGTGAATCAATACGAAGAAAGAAATAATGATTATTACTATCCGATTGAAATTGAACTTCGTTTGATAAATGCAGTAATGAACGGAGAAACAGATGAAGTAAAAGAGTTGCTTGATAAATTATTTTCGGAAAATGCCCTAAAAAGGGAATTAACGAATCAGACAGGTATTCAATTATTTACATCTTTAACTGGAACAATTCTGAGAATTCTTTCGAAAAATACAGAGTTAAAAAAAGTAATGGTAGATGAAATATACGATCGGATGGAGGAGCTGAATGCAAGGAAGAGTGTCTTTACAAAAGATATTGAGCAAATTAGACAGATTATAGTGGAAATTTCGCAGTGTATATCTGAAAGAAAGATTGTAAGTGGGCAACAAGTTATTGATAACATGAAAGTATATATAAAAAAGAATTTTAAAGATCCTGATTTTACGATTTACAAAATGTCAAAAGCTATTGGTTTTCCAGAGAAAATGGTTTCGTCCATATTTAAAGAGCATGTCGGTATGAATATTTCAGATTATATTGAAGAAGTACGAATAAACTTTGCGAAATCAAAATTGATTCAAACTGAAGAATCGATAGAGGACATTGCTTTGCAATCAGGGTATAACAGTGCTCATGCTTTTAGACGTGCATTCAAACGTAATGTAGGTTCAACTCCAAGAGATTATAAAAGCATGATGAAGAATTCTTTTTGAATAAATAATCATTAAATAGACTTAAAATTTGCATGTTTCATTATATTCAACCAACTGTACCATGCAATTTTATTGTACGTTTAGATAGAATAATACTGAAGAAACCTTTGCTGTTAAAGGGTTTCTTTGTTGTACGTGTAAAGAAAATATGGCTCTTTCTATTTTTTTTAGAAGTGTTACGATATCGGTAATAAAGATGAATCAATCAAATAGGTGTGAAACAAAAAGTTGGTAAACCGGTTTCAAAATTTTTAATCTCTATTGATTGAAAACGCTTTAAAAAAGGAGGAGTTGTATGAGTACAAAAACAGCAATGAGTAATCAACCAAATTCGAAAAGCATAAATGGTAAGAATCTAGTTCTATTGAATAAATCGGCCACATTAAAAAAAATTAAAAAGCACTGGCAATTGCATCTTCTCATTTTTATCCCTTTAGTTTTCCTAATTACATTTAAATATGTTCCGATGGCTGGGGTTGTAATCGCTTTCAAGGATTACAGTGTGGTAAAAGGGATTGCTGGAAGTGACTGGGTAGGATTGAAGTATTTCGAATACTTCTTTAATAGCCCGAATTTTGCTTTATTAATAAAAAATACACTTGGTTTAAGTATTTATGGACTAATCGTTGGGTTTATATGTCCAATCATTTTGGCATTAGCATTAAATGAAGTCCAAAATGCTCGCTTCAAAAAATTTGCACAAACGCTTACTTATGCACCTTACTTTATTTCAACTGTAATTATGGTGTCGATCATTATCTTATTCTTATCACCATCCGCTGGCCTTTTGAATAATATTCTAGGTTTGTTCGGAATTGAAGCCAACAATTTTTTAGGGAATCCATCTTATTTCAAATCGATTTATGTGTGGTCAGATGTTTGGCAAAACGCCGGGTACGCGACGATTATTTATTTAGCTGCTCTAGCAGGTGTAGATACACAATTATATGAAGCTGCTAAGGTAGATGGGGCGAATCGACTTCAAAAGATTATAAATGTCGATATTCCGGGAATACTTCCAATCATTATCGTTTTATTGATACTGAATATTGGGACTATTATGTCGTTAGGATTTGAAAAAATCTATCTTTTGCAAAACCCATTAAATATTAATTCATCTGAAGTTATCTCAACCTATGTCTATAAAATAGGGTTGCTTGGTGCGAATTTTAGTTTTGCATCAGCCGTTGGTTTATTTAACTCAATTGTTAACTTCATATTAATTATTTCAGCTAATACAATCTCAAAAAAATTCTCGTCATCAAGCTTATGGTAGGAGGGAAGCCCATGAAAACAATGGCCAATACAAGAATAAAAGATTCTATGATCGATCGCATATTTGTTGGAGCAATTTACGTGTTCTTAGTTCTCGTTTTATTAGCCGTGCTTTACCCTCTTATTTATATTGTGAGTGCTTCATTCAGTAGTCCATCAGCCGTGACATCCGGCAGAGTTTGGCTACTCCCTGTAAATCCGACAATTTTAGGGTATACCTCAATATTTAAGAACCCTCAAATTATTCAAGGGTTCTCGAATTCATTGTTCTATACGGTTGTAGGGACATTCATTAGTGTAAGTATCACGATCATGCTAGCTTATCCTCTATCAAGAAAAACGTTTTATGGAAGTAAATTAATCATGTTTTTACTTGTTTTTACGATGATATTTGATGGTGGATTAATTCCGTTGTATCTAGTTGTAAAAAATTTAAACTTAATTGATACGATATGGGCTTTATTACTACCTTCAGCGCTAGCAGTGTTCCAAGTTATTATTGCTCGAGCATTCTTCCAATCAACTATTCCAGATGAATTAGTAGAAGCAAGTGAAATGGATGGCTGTAGCGATATAGGTTTTATATTTAAAGTTGTATTACCATTAGCAAAGCCGATTATTGCTGTACTTGTGTTGATGTATGCGGTTATGAAATGGAACATGTACTTTGATGCATTGATTTATTTGAAATCAGAAGAACTGTTTCCATTGCAAATCATCTTAAGAAGCATTTTGATTTTGAACACTGACACATCGGCGAATATTCAAGAAATGTTGAAAATGCAAGGGTTAAAAGAGTTAATGAAATACTCATTAATTGTTGTTTCGAGCATACCAGTTTTGGTTCTATATCCTTTCGTGCAGAAGCATTTTGTCAAAGGAATGTTAATCGGTTCAGTTAAAGGCTAAAGAATTGAATGCTTATATTTTAACTATTGGACGTTGTGATTTTCTATATAAATATAACGTTAATCTAAAAAGGGAGATGATTAAATGAAGAAGAGAGTATTTACAACTCTTACTCTATTAGTATCGGTATTCATGCTTTTAGCAGGATGTGTTCCGAGTAAGAATCAATCATCAGAGAGTACTTCAAGTGATGAGTCAGATCCAAATGGTCCAGTCGAAGTAACAATTTTTACACCAAAGCTTTCCAATACTAACGACTATAGCGAAAATGAATTTACAAAAATGGTTGAAGAGAAATTTAATATGAAAATTAAGTGGGAGTATGCCACTCAAGATGCAGCAAAAGAAAAACGTCAATTGTCTTTAGCGAGTGGTGACTATCCAGATGCCTATTTGTTAGTAACATGGATTGATAATATTTCGAAAGTAGAAGCACAGAAATATGGTAAAGAAGGCGTCTACCTACCATTAAATGACCTCATTAAAGACCATGCACCAAATATTCAAAAGGCTATGAAAGACATTCCTTATTTAGAAAAAGGTATGACAGCTTTAGATGGTAATATATATGGATTGCCGCTCGTAGGCGAATGTTACCATTGTTCGAAATACGGAAAAATGTGGATTAATACAGAGTGGCTGCAAAATTTAAAATTAGAAATGCCAACGACAAGTGAAGAATTTAAGCAAGTGCTACAAGCATTTAAGAACGACGATCCAAATGGAAATGGCAAAAAAGATGAAATTCCATTGAGTGGAGAAAGTACGATGGTAGGAGATAACCCGATACAATTTTTAATGGGAGCTTTTATACCTAATAATGGAAGTAATTATATAAACGTCAATGATGGCAAGCTCTCATTGGGTGCGATGCAGCCTGAATGGAAAGAGGGACTAAAGTATGTACAATCATTATACGAAGAAGGTTTAATCGATCAAGGTACATTCACTCAAAATGCAGAGGCTTTAAAACAATTGGGGACACCTGATGGTGAAGCGAAACTCGGGGCTTTTTCAGCAGGTCACTCGGCAATCGGTGTAGACTTAAACTCCGAACACTCTAAACACTACGATGTTGTGCCACCTATAAAAGGACCTGACGGAGCGCAGTTTACATCATCTGATTATGGCAGTGTAAATAATTTTGCTTTCGGGATTACTGATAAGGCGAAAGGCAAAAAAGCTGAAGTATTAATGAAATTAGCAAATTACTTGTATTCTGAAGAAGGTACATTGGCAATGACATATGGAAAAGAGAATGTTCATTGGAAGAAGGGTGGTCCTGAGGACATCGATTTAAATGGCAAACAGGCAAAATACGTACCTATCCCTCAAGATCCTAATATGAAAGAGGAAGACAAAGTTCATTACGGCTGGGGAGAAAAAGGTCCAATATTACAGACTAGGGCTTTTAGGGACTCGATTGGTACTTCAACGGATGAATGGTCACCAGAAGGCTATGAACGAAGATTATTCAATGCTACCAAAAAATATGATGGGTTTGAACCAAAAGAACAATTTAATGCTAAAGCAGCTTGGGTTGCTCCAGAAGATGCAGAAGAAGTTGCCTTGTTACAAATTAATATTAATAAATACATCGAAGAAAACATGGTGCAATTCGCTACAGGTTCAAAAAATATTGATAAAGAATGGAATAACTATATTGATGGATTTAAAAATTTACAAGTCGATCGTTATTTAGAAATTTATAACAATGCATATGATTTTGAAAAAAATAAGTAACCATAATTATAACGAATACACAGAAGTCTTGTACTAAAGTGTATTCGTTTTTATTTGATAATAAAGAAGGGAAATTAGTAGCAAGAAGATGTAAAAGGTAAATAGAATTTAGAGACACATGGCTTACGGAACTATGGTCAACAAGATATTATTGATGCTATTCCAGGGGATAAAGAAGAAATGAAGCTTTCTTGAAAAGGACCTTTTAGAGGAAATCGTTGCTATTAATCGATTTGAGAACTTAAATTGAGGCAACTGGCTGGGGGCTGATTACTTCTGGTTTCTTCTCTTACCTCAATAGACATGCGCATTTAAAGTGATGGGCTTTTAATTTGATAAGTACAATGTTGAGATAACTAGCAAATAAAGAGAGAAAAATGGGAGAGTTTTAGATGAATAAATTATTATATAAGCAAGCTGCGAATGAATGGACTGAAGCTTTACCATTAGGGAACGGTAGAATTGGAGCAATGCATTTCGGTGGGGTTGAGGTAGAACGGTTTCAATTAAATGAAGATACGCTATGGTCAGGTCCTCCCTTGAAAAATGGAAACCGCGACAATAAAGTATCCCTACAAAGAGTGAGGAAGCTTATCGATGAAAAGCAATATGAAGAAGCGATAAGCGAAACGAAGGATATGTTTGGACCATATTCTCAATCGTATATGCCATTAGGGAATCTAATGATTCAATATCTACATGGAGATATAGCGTTGAAATATGAACGTTCGTTAGATATAGAAAAAGCATTATCCTCTGTAAAATATAAAGTTGGTAAAGTGAAATATACGAGGGAAGCATTTATTTCACATCCACATCAAGTATTGGCCATTCAATTGGCAAGTTCGGTCCCAAGACAATTAAATCTATCGATTACAGTAGATAGTTTATTAAAAAACAGAATGTCAAGTTTAAACAAAGAGTTAATTATACAAGGGATTTGTCCTGAAAGATGTGCGCCTAACTATTTTCATGAGGACGAGCAACCAATTGTCTATGGAGAATTTGGTGCAACACAAGCAATCCATTTCGAGGGTAGAATAGGCATTGTTTTAGAAGATGGACAAGTGGAGTCGACGAATGGAAAGCTTTCCATTCACAATGCGACGAAAGCCGTTATCTATTTTTCTACTGTTACGTCTTTTAATGGCTTCAATCAGTTACCGGGGAGCGATTTTGAAGAGTTAACTAGACGAAATGATGTCATTCTTTCAAAAGCTATGAGTGTATCTTATGAGAAGTTGAAAGAAGAGCATATTAAAGATCACCAAAATTTCTTCAATCGTGTTGAATTTTCATTGGGAGATAGTAAGAGAGCAGAGTTGCTTGATTCAGATGAAAGAGTGAAGAAATACGGTGCTTTCGACTTAGGGATGGTTGAATTACTATTCAAATACGGTCGTTACTTGATGATCGCTTCTTCAAGGGAAGGCACACAGCCTGCAAATTTACAGGGGATTTGGAATGATTTAACGCGTGCACCATGGTCTTCAAATTATACATTAAATATTAATGCGCAAATGAATTATTGGCTTGCTGAAGTAACGAATTTATCGGAATGTCACCGTCCTTTTTTAATGGCGATAAAAGAGTTGTCAGTAAATGGAGAGAAAATGGTGAGTGAGCGTTACGGGCTAAATGGCTGGACTGCACATCATAATACAGATTTGTGGCGACATGCTGATCCAGTTGGTGATAATCGACATGGAGATCCGAGCTGGGCGTTTTGGCCAATGTCAGGTCCTTGGTTATGTCAACATTTATGGGAGCATTACACCTTTACACAAAATAGGGATTTCCTTTTAGAAGAGGCATTTCCATTAATGAGAGGTGCGGCCCAATTTTGTTTGGATTGGTTAGTAGAAGATGCAAATGGTTATCTCATTACGTCACCGTCAACTTCTCCGGAACATCAATTTATTGCAGATAATGGACAGAAAGGTTCAGTTACGAAGGGTGCACTGATGGACCTTGAAATTATCTGGGATTTATTCACTAATTGTATCAAGGCGGCTGATGTTTTGGGAATTGATGAGAAATGGATCCATCAAGTAAATGAAGCCAGGAATCGCTTGCACCCTTTGAAAATAGGGAAGTACGGTCAATTACAAGAATGGTTGATTGATTATAAAGATGCAGAACCACAGCATCGACATGTCTCCCATTTATATGGTGTTTATCCAGGAAATCAAATAGTAGAAGGACCATTATTAGATGCTGCTAGACAAACGTTAAATAAACGCGGCGATGATGGGACAGGTTGGAGTCTTGCATGGAAAATTTGTCTGTGGGCTCGATTGAAAGATGGTGAGCGAGTAAATTCGTTAATTCATCAGCTCTTTAAAATTGTGGAAGCGAAAAGAGAAGTATTTATCGGTGGAGGATTATACCCCAACCTCTTAGGCGCTCACCCCCCTTTCCAAATTGATGGGAACTTTGGTTTTACTGCAGGGGTAACTGAAATGCTAATCCAATCCCATAAAGGATATATTGAATTATTACCAGCAATTCCATCGACATGGGTAAAAGGCTCATTAGCCGGCGTTCGTACTCGCGGAGGCTTTGAAATATCCATATCGTGGAATCGAATGGCAGTTTATTCATTGGATGTGAAATGTAAAGCGGATAATCTCTTTACACTCAAATCAGAGCAATCGATAATCGTTCGCGAAGAAGGAAAAGATGATAAAAGAATAGAAGTAGTTGACGGCTTGATTTCTTTTGAGATGGTTAAAAACCAACAATGTCAGTGTCTCTTTCAACAGGCAATGAAAGAAACAGTAAAAGTTAAAGATTATGCATATATGAAGGAGAATGCTTCCTTCACACATAAATAAGGGATGGAAGTAGCCTTCAGCAGAAAGTGTAGCGTGATTGACCCTACAAACGGACAAAAATCATAAGGATGCCTGGACGGTTATAGCCTATCAAATGTATTCAAGTAAGTGATAAGGATATCCTTAGCGCATTATTAAAACTTTAACAAACGGAATATTTGCACGGTAATATAAAAAGAAAAGAAGAGGTGGGCCTAATGAAGCAAGTTAGAATTGGAGTAATAGGAACGGGTGGACGAAGCTCAATTGTCCAATATTGGCACAATCCAAAGGGAAATTCAATTGTGGTTGCAGCAGCAGATGTGTCTGTTGAAGCACTAGATAGATTCAAACAAGAAGTTAATGAAGAGGCATTTGTTACGACAGATTATAAAGAATTGCTTGCAAGAGAAGATATCGATGCTGTTGCGATCTTAACACCTGATTTTATGCATGAAGAACAGGCTACGGCAGCGCTGAGAGCTGGAAAACATGTTTATTGTGAGAAGCCTTTAGCAATAACTCCGGAAGGGTGCGACCGAATAATCGATGAAGCAAAAAAATCTGGTAAGCATTTGATGGTTGGTTTTAATATGCGCTATATGAACATGTACCAAACGATGAAAGAAATTATTGATTCAGGTGTGATTGGTGAAATAAAAGCGGTGTGGGTCCGACACTTTGTCGGACTTGGTGGGTATTTCTATTATCACGATTGGCACGGTACATCAGCGAATACGACATCCTTGTTGTTGCAAAAAGCATCTCATGATCTTGATGTTATTCATTGGCTAACAAGTAGCTATGCAACAAAAGTATCCGCTTTTGGCAGTCTGGATTATTACGGAGGGGATATGCCGAACGAATTACATTGTCCTGATTGTGATAAGAAAGATACATGTCCTGATGTTAGTTTGCATCGATTAACACAATGTGCATTTCGAGAAGAAATCGATGTAGAAGATAACAGTATGTTAATCATGGAACTTGAAGGGGGCATTAAGGCATCTTATATGCAATGCCATTTTACACCAGACTATTCACGAAATTATACGTTCATCGGAACAAAAGGTCGAATCGAAAATGATGATGTGAATGATAAAGTTTATGTGAAAACAAGAAAGTCTGGATCATGGCAAGAGATGAGTGATATTACGTATGAAATGAAAGAAATGCCTGGAACCCATGGTGGTGCAGACCCACTTATTTGTGAGTCTTTTGTAAATTTAGTGTTGTTTAATGAACAACCATTAACAACTCCATTTGCAGGAAGAATGAGTGTCGCAGTTGGATGTGCGGCGACGGAATCGATTCGCTCTGGAGGAAAGGTTGTCCACATTGATCAAGGTAGACATAAATCAAGTGCAATCATGGAAGAAACTGATAGGGTCAATATCAACGTGTAATAATATACGAGGTATCTATAATGTTAAATAGTTAGTTGATAAATGAAAAAAACGTTGTTTTCAGGGTATAGGAGAAGTACCAATCACAGAACTTCCGATTTACCATCCCCACCAAATAGGAGGAGCTGAAAACAATGGTTACATTATCATTTAATCATATTCATGGGAAGAACGGAAGTCATTGGAACCGCTTAATGCGGGAAGAACAGGCAAAGGAAAATTTTTTAGGTACCTATTAAGTAAATACAATACAATTGTATAATCATACAAAATAAATCAATGCCTTCGTGGTTTTTCTTTGCTTTTTATATGATTATTTGAATGTGTGAATTATTCGTCTGTGTGTCTGACACATGTACCTCTCACTTAGGTTGTCTTCCCGCTCCCTACAAAATTTGTGACGTCCGCTGGTGGCATATAACTTTAACTTGATTCAAGTTAAAGTTATGCGCGTTCTTCAAACAATTTTACGGCTTCTAGAATGACATGCGTCGCTTTGACCATATTATCGACAGAGATGAATTCATATTTACCGTGGTAGTTTTCTCCACCAGTGAAAATATTCGGCGTTGGCATCCCCATATAGGACAGCTGTGAGCCGTCAGTGCCACCACGTATAGGTATAATATTTGGCTCAATGTCGAGAGTTTTGAAAGCTTCGGCCATAATATCGACAATTTCCATGACGGGCTCAATTTTCTCGCCCATATTGAAATATTGGTCTTGAATTTCAAGTGTAACGGTGTGTTCACCGTATTCCTTTTTCAACGTATCAGCTGTTTCAATCATTAGCTGTTTTCTCGCTGCAAATGTTTCGCGGTCGAAGTAGCGGATAATATAGCTTAGCGTTGTTTCTTCCGTATCCCCGTTGACATTCATAAGATGAATAAACCCTTCGTAGCCATCTGTTTTCTCAGGAATTTCTTCTGCTGGCATGGCAGCTTGGAATTGATTGGCGATTAAGATGGAGTTGACCATTTTATCTTTAGCAGAACCAGGGTGAACACTGACGCCGTGGAAAGTAACTTTCGCACCAGCTGCATTAAAGCTCTCATATTGCAATTCACCAAGTGGTCCGCCATCCATTGTATAGGCAAATTTCGCCCCAAACTTTTCAACGTCAAATTTATGAGGACCGCGTCCAATTTCTTCATCAGGTGTAAAGGCAATACGCAGCTTGCCGTGCTTAATGTCTGGATTAGCAATCAAATATTCCATTGCTGTTATTATTTCAGCAATCCCTGCTTTGTTATCAGCTCCAAGAAGTGTTGTGCCATCCGTCATAATGAGTGTGTGGCCAACGTAATTCTTTAATTCAGGGAAATCGCTTACTTTCATTCTCGTGGTTTCATTTAGCTGGATATCGTTTCCGCAGTAAGCGTCTATACGCTGTGGTTGGACGTTTTTTCCTGTATAATCAGTCGCCGTATCGACATGTGCAAGAAACCCGATGACAGGTACATCGCGGTCTGTATTGGCAGGAAGTGTTGCAAACAAATAACCGTTTTCATCGAGTACGATGTCTTCCATTCCAATCGTTGTGAGTTCATTTTGTAGTTCGTGTAGAAGGTCCCATTGCCCGGGTGTTGAAGGTGTTGATGAACTAGTTGCATCTGATTGTGTGTCGATTTTGGCATAGCGTACAAGGCGTTCGATTAATATCTCTTTCATATCTGAAGATTCCTCCTAAATTGAAAATATCATACACCTATCTTATCAGATTGTTCCGGTTTACGGAATACTTGACGACACGGCTACCAATGCTCGCCGCAATGAATGCCTGAGCAGCATAATAAGACATCATGACAAGTGCATCACGGAATGGAATGGCGTAAATAAATCGGTCGATTGCAAGAACAGAATCTGAGAACATGAATAGCAGTGCGCCGATAATCGCCAGTGGCAAGCGTGTGCGAATCGCCATCCAGCCCATTGTTGTAATGACGCAAATATAGGCGATAATGGCAATGCCTAGCACAGTTTGTCCAGCCGTGAATTGCGATCCGGCTAGCCAAATAGCCATAGCTATCCCGTACAGAAGAAGCGGAATCGCCGCCCAAAGGGGCATTGGTTTGCGACTCATATGCCGGAAAGCAACAATGTAAAAAATATGTGCGATGAAAAATGTAATGAGCCCAATCATGAACCAATAGATGACGCCGTCTGCTATCATAGAGATAGAGAGTCCCAGTATAACAATCCGTTTATATGTACGAGAAAATAGTGTTCGGGTTGTCAATGCAAACAGAATGATGAGTGCCATTGGAATTAATTTCATGAAAATCTTGAATCCGACTGGATCTGATGGAATGAAGAAAATGTAGATGGCACCCATAATCGTAATGGCACCGAGTAATAGTTTTTGAATCATGGATTCAACCCCTTTCTTTTGTTACTTTCGGGAAATGGGAAAGAAAATCCTTCTTAGATTATAGATAACTCAGTTTACTCCCAAAGAAAAAACTGCCTGTTACCAGGAAAGTTCTCTGGTAACAGGCAGTCGATAAAAAATCGTCAGACGACTGAATAATTCTTATGTGCAACAACTGTAAGATTGGACGCAGCACCAATACGTTCGGCGTCTATTGATGAAATCTCAACAATCACAGAGTTCTCGAGAATTTTGAAAATAGTACCATTGACTTCATGGTCATTGCGGACAAACGAAATCTCTTCATCGATTTTGCGCGCTGCGACAAAATCCGATACATCTTTTTCCTTGCGTGGAAAAGCCATTCGAATTCCCCCTAGTGTTTATTTTCATCTTTGCCTTCTAAAAGTAAAAAAATGCTTAGGTCAAATCCTAAGCGAGGCGTAAAAGATGAAACACAACTCAAAAAAAATGATAGATCACAAGTTGTCTACTAACTAGTATACCATATTTTTACGGAATTTGCAGGAATACCGATTCTGACGGGATTTCTTACAGTGAAAGCAGAGGTCTTGACAGTATACCTGGCAGGGTATAACATCGGTGTGTGAAGCAAAAAAGAAAGGAGCGAACCATTATGGAATACGATGATAAAGTAAAGAATAGATTGAAACGCATTGAAGGGCAGATTAAAGGCATATTGAAAATGATGGATGACAAAAAAGATTGTAAAGATGTCATTACCCAACTATCTGCTTCAAGATCGGCAATTGACAGAACAATTGGCGTCATCGTTAGCTCTAATCTAATCGAGTGCATTCAGCAGCTTGACGAAAATGATGCAAGAACGCAAGAGGATATCGTCAAAGAAGCAGTAGATTTACTTGTAAAGAGTCGCTGAAACAGCGTACTCTTTTATTTTTTCTTTTTAAGCACTGTCAAAACTCGCTTCTCACTACCTTTTTTTATCCGCTGGAAGTTCTCAATATGCTTCCACACAGCTAGCATGAATAATATAGTTGCAATTACAGCAGGCCAGTAGCCCTCGGACCAAAATGCCAAGGTGAAGAATGTAACGTACAGCATCAAAACGCCAAATACTAAAAAATTAGTCGCAAGTGCAACGATAACCAACAAGGCAAATCCAACGAGCCCGAAGCGCCAATCGAGAGCGAGTAGCACGCCGATAACCGTCGCAGTTCCTTTGCCACCGTTGAACTGCATGTAAAACGGGAAGTTATGACCAATGACTGTTGCAGCACCTGCCAAGAATAGTAGCAATGAGACATGTTCTGCCGGTAATTCCGCGTTTGCTACAAAAAAGTGTACGAGTAGTACAGTCAATACACCTTTTCCAATATCAATTGCGGCAACAAGCGCACCGAACTTTTTCCCCAACACAATCGCAGCATTCGAAGCACCCGCATTCTTGACCCCAGTTTCTTTTAAATTAACCCCAGAAATCTTCTGGGCAACAACCGAGCCGTGCAAACATCCAATTGCATATCCGCAAAGAAGCACACCTATAACCCACAACCACATACCAATTCCCCCAAATTAGTGATTCATCCATTATAACATGATAGAGTAAACCTAAGTTTCAGAAAATAAATTCAATAAACACTTGACATTGTATTAAGAATTCACCTATACTACTTCACAAGATAGAAAACTAAATCAATCAAACTCTTATCAAGAGCGGCGGAGGGACTAGGCCCTGCGATGCCCGGCAACCGGCAAGTGACTAACTTGCACAGGTGCTACTTCCTACAGATTCGTGCAAACGGTCTGAAAGATAAGAGGAGGAATAAGCGAAAGCGTAACCCTCTTCTTAGCGTTAAGCGAAGGGGGTTATTTTTTAATTTCTAAAACATCCCCAACGCCTCTGTACACAATAGCCATCTAAAAAATATTGGAGGTAATGACAATGACAAAACTTCAACCCGAAACACTTCTTCTACACGGTGGCCAAGAGCCGGATCCAGTAACAGGTTCACGTGCAGTGCCAATTCACAGAACAACTTCTTTCGTATTTCGTGACACGGAACATGCACAAAATTTGTTTGCTTTGAAGGAAGCGGGCAATATCTATTCTCGTATTATGAATCCAACTGTCGATGTTTTTGAAAAGCGTGTTGCTTTATTGGAAGGTGGAACGGCAGCAGTTGCATTATCTTCAGGAATGGCGGCTATTGCGTTTTCGATTTTAAATATCGCAGGTGCTGGGGATGAAATCGTAGCTGCAAGTAATTTGTACGGTGGTACTTATAATTTATTCGCGGTATCATTGCTACGCTATGGTATCCATGTGAAGTTTGTGGATGCGACGGACCCTGAAAACTTCCGCGCAGCCATTACAGATAAAACAAAGGCGATTTTTGCTGAGACAATTGGTAACCCAAGTCTTCATGTGCTTGATATTGAAGCAGTCGCGAACATCGCGCATGACAATGGGCTTCCATTACTTATTGACAATACATTCCCATCACCGTATGGTTCGAACCCTATTGAATTTGGGGCAGACGTTGTTATTCATTCCGCAACAAAATGGATTGGTGGACACGGGACATCCATCGGCGGTGTCGTGATTGATGCTGGGAAATTTGATTGGACACAAGGAAGGTTCCCTGATTTCACCGAGCCAGATGAAACGTATCATGGTATTCGTTATGGTATCGATGCGGCGGGTGCAGCATTTGCAACAAAGTTACGCGTTCAAGCGCTACGTGATTTTGGACCATGCTTAAGCCCAGACAATGCATTTGCTTTCTTACAAGGACTTGAAACATTACATTTACGTGTAGAAAAGCATAATGCCAACGCACTTAAAGTAGCTGATTATTTAGAGCAGCATCCGTCAGTAGAGTGGGTGACGTATACAGGTCTTGAAAATCATCCTTCAGCTGACAATGCGAAAAAGTATTTGAAAAACGGCTTTGGATCGATTATCGTATTTGGTATTAAAGGTGGACGTGAAGCGGGACGTAATTTGATTGATAATGTTAACATTTGGTCGCATGTTGCGAACGTTGGGGACGCGAAATCACTCATTATTCACCCAGCTTCAACGACACATCAGCAACTTTCGGCTGAAGATCTTGAAAATGCAGGCGTAAAAGAAGAATTGATTCGTCTATCTGTTGGTTTGGAAGCGATAGAAGATATTATTGCGGACCTTGCACAGGCCATTGATAAGGCGGTTCCAGTTAAAGTATAAAAATATCCGTTAAAAAAAGTAGGAGCGTGATGAGCATGGGGACAGGAATTGTGAACATTGGCAGCTTACGATTGGAGTCGGGCATTCTGTTAGAGAATGTCCAGCTAGCCTATGAAAGAATAGGTAGACCAGAGGCACAAACTGTCCTTGTTTGTCACGCGCTGACGGGAAATCAAGAAACCGTAGGGACAGATAAAAATCCAGGTTGGTGGAGTGGTCTTGTAGGTCGAGGGAAAAGTGTCGATATCAATCAATTCTCCGTCATCTCTTTTAACGTTCTTGGAGGATGTGATGGATCAACGGGTCCGTTATCTATTAATCCATCCACTGGCGAATCATATGGCAGTTTGTTTCCAGAAGTGACGATTCGTGATATGGTACATGCGGAGCGTAAGGCGCTAACGGTATTAGGCATTGATCGACTGCGTGCAGTTATCGGTGCATCTCTTGGAGGCATGCGGGTACTGGAATGGGGTATCTTGTATGCAGATGATATGGATGTACTCGTACCGATTGCCGTTACACCGACACTAAGTGCGTATGGGGTTGGTTTGCATGCAATCGGCAGTGATACTGGCTTCAGCAACGACGATTATACAGGGGGACCCCCCACTTTAGTAAAACATTTTGATCCGATTAGTTATTACGCATTGCTCTGTGCTATGAATACCCATGATATCGGTCGTGGACGGGGAGGCATTGAGAAAGCAGCGCGCCAAATAACAGCAAAGGTCCTTGCATTCGCATTCACCGATGATTTCATTTATCCAATAGAAGAGATTCGGGCATTTGCACATCTTGTTGACAACTCCAATTATATTTTAGTCAATACAGCATACGGGCATGATGGATTTTTAACGGAGTTTGACAAATGGGGACTTATTATTAAGCAATTCTTGGAGGTGGCGGTATGCCGTCAATCAAAGTCGCTATACTCGGTTTCGGCACTGTAGGCGAAGGGGTTTACAGGATTTTGAATGAAAGAAAGGAAGACATTCAGCAAGAAACGGGTCACACAATTGATATCGTATCGATTCTTGTACGTGATACGGCAAAAAAGCGCCTAGTGACACCAGGAACAAAGATTACAAATGATATCCAAGAGATTTTATCAGATCCGGATATCGACGTCATTTTTGAAGCGATTGTCGGAGAAGAACCCGCGTATAGCTATCTAGTAGAAGCAATCGAAAAAGGCTGTCACGTCATTACGGCGAATAAAATGATGTTCGCCAAACGTGGGTCAGCATTAGTAAAGCATGCAGAAGCCCATGGTGTTCAAGTACGCTATGAAGCAACTACAGCAGGCGGCGTACCAATTATCCGGACGATTATGAGCTTATTGCCAGCAGATCGTGTACGACGCATTCGAGGAATTTTGAATGGCACATCGAATTTTATCTTGACGAAAATGCGAGAGGAAGAGATTCCATTCCAAGCCGCATTGTATGAAGCGCAGCAATTAGGCTATGCAGAAGCAGATTCAACGGATGATGTCAGTGGCAAAGATGCGTTCCGAAAACTGATGATTTTGAGTGCATTGGCATTCGGGCGTCAGCCGGATTGGCAGGACGTACCGATTGTTGGCATCGACGGCGTAACGACTGAAGCTGTGCAAGATGCATCGAAAGGGAAATTACGTTATCGCCATGTTGCCGAAATTTGCATTGATGAAAATGGAGTACTGCGGGGTAGTGTAGGTCCTGTACTAATTGGTTCTGATCATCCACTACACGGTGTTGATGGCATAGACAACGCAATTATTGTAGACACCGATCACCTCGGCTCGCTGACACTTATCGGTCCGGGAGCAGGGATGTATCCAACGGGCAGTGCGATGGTTGGCGACTTTTTGCAGATTATCGGCAAACGCGAACCAGCTGTTATATCATAAGTTGAACATAAAACAAACCGCCAAGGGATAATCCTCCTTTGGCGGTTTGTTTTATGTTGTGAAATCAATTGAAAACTTATCGATCAATCACAAGCGGTTAACGATCAATTCGAAGTCATTAACGATCAATTGCTAAAGGTTATCGATCATTTGGAGAAACTTATCGATCAATTGGGTAGAGTTATCGTCATTTCAGGACCTTTGACTTATCCGATTTACGAAGCTCCCTGCTGTTTGAACACAGCAATACTGTCGGACAAGTACGTTGTCAGTCTTCATCCTTGATATCACGATCTGGAGGAAGTGGTTCATTGCGCCAGTCATCGATTTGCTGTTTTAACGCTTCAAGCTGCTCAAAATAAAGACCAAATTGGGCTTTATTAATCAAAAACTGCTCGCCGTCATGAACGGAGCGAATCCGACCTTCCAGCACATATTTCTGGATTTGTATGACAGGCATACCTAAGTGTTCGGCTGCTTCTTCGATAGTTATATACATGGAGCATCTCCTTAAAAAATCCCCTCTACCTCAAGTGCGAACAGTGAAATAGAGAGGATATTCAAATACGCCTCGGCGTATTTGCGTCCAGATTTTGAATTGAGCTTGAGGTCTACAGAGAGGAAGGATTGAACTGCATCCTTCCTTGTAGGTCATGCAGACGTCGCTAACTTTATTCAGTAGGGATTTATATCCTACTGAATAAAGTTTAGATAAGTTTTTCGAAGTTTAGTCGTTTATTTAACGCAAGCATGATCGGAACCCCGATGATCATCACAACAAATTCACCGACTGCAACGGTTAACCATGTGAATAAGAACGGCAATTCCAAAGCAAGATTTAGTTCAAATGCAATGATACACATTAAAAATGTGAACACGGCTGTATTGAAAAACATCCGCTTGACGATTCCACTAATAAATTTCGCAGAGAAAATCGTAATCGTCAACGCGATGAGCGATTGACCTACTCCAAAAACCAAGTCGTACAATCCAAGTGGTGAAAATAAATTCGCTACAAAAACACCGAGTACAATAGCGAAAATGAATTTCTTATTAAAGACAACGAGATGGTTGAACATCTCCGATATACGGAATTGCACATTTGTGAATCCGAATGGTGCTACTAGTAAAGTGACGGCAACATACAAAGCAGCGATAATCCCGCTGGTTGCCAACGTTTTGACTTTCATTATTTAATTCCTCCTAGTTTTTTTGCGTGGGATGGTTGATGAACCACGTGGCGAAAAGCCTGCATAACAGCATATCACAGTCTTTTTACTTTGTATATGTTTCAAACGCATACCTACTAGAGGTGTAGCTTCGCCACTTCAACCTTTTTAAAGAAGTATTGCCCGCGAATCAAAGAATATTTCTAGTCTAGTAATATTCATTGGACTATCAGCAATATAATGACTTGTACTACGAGAGAAGAAATCCAGTTTACTGGAACAAGAAAAAATATGAGGGGGTTCATTATGAAGTCGAAAAGATGGTACTTGCTTTTAGCTTTAGTGTTTGTGATGAGTTTATTACTAGCTGCTTGTAATGGAGGAAAAAAAGGGGTTAGCAAAGAAAAGGAAGAACCGGCTAAAACAGAAAATACCGAAGCTACTACTGAAGAAACAAAAAAGGTAGAAGAACCAACGCCAGCCCGAGAACAGAAACTAAATGTAAACATTAAGACAGAGCCACCTTCTTTGCACCCGGGTCTTGCGACAGATACAACTTCTGGTGCGGTATTAAATCAAACATTTGAAGGCTTAATGCGTGTGAACCAACAAGGGAAAGTAGAAGAAGCGATGGCTGAAAAGGTTGAAATGTCTGAAGACGGATTGACGTACACATTCAAAATTCGTCCAAATGCAAAATGGTCAAATGGTGATTCGGTAACAGCGAAAGACTTTGAGTATGCATGGAAATGGGTACTGGATCCAGCAAATGCTGAAACAGATTACGCTTACCAAATGTATATGATTAAAGGTGCGGAAGCTGCCAAAGAACAAGGCGGTTCGCTAGATGAGATAGGTATTAAAGTAGTGGATGATCAAACATTGGTCGTCGAGTTGGAACAGCCAACAGCTTACTTCCTTGAATTGACAGCGTTCTATACGTTCTTTCCTGTCAATCATCAAGTAGTGGATGCAAATAAAGATTGGGCACATGATGTATCGGCGAATTATGTAACGAACGGCCCATTTTTGATGGACACATGGAAACATAAAGACATTATTGTCTTAAAGAAAAACCCTGATTACTGGGATGCAGATACAGTTAAACTTGAAACGATTACGATGCTCATGATTGCAGATGAAAACACAGCAAAACAAATGTATGACCAAGGAGAATTGGATTGGTTAGGTTCACCAACAGATTCCATTCCTTTGGCAGCAATTCCGGCATACAAAAATGATGGTTCATTGAATATTTCTACACTTGCTGGCGTGTATTACTATGCATTTAACACAAAAGAAGCGCCATTTACAAACGCAAATATTCGTAAAGCATTTGCAATGGCCATCAACCGTGAAGGCATTGTCACGAATATTACGCAAGCCGCACAACAACCGGCGATGGCATTGGTACCACCTTCTATCTTTGCAGAGAATGCAAAAGGCTACTTTAATGATAATGATGCAGAAGAAGCGAAGAAATACTTGGCAAAGGGATTGGAAGAGCTAGGATTAAAGGAATTACCACCCGTTAAACTTTCTTATAACACAAGTGAAGCACATGGTGCCATCGCACAAGCCGTACAAGATATGTGGAAAGAGAACCTTGGCGTCAGTGTAGAGCTCCACAATGAGGAGTGGGCTGTCTATCTTGATTCTATGGGAGCGGGCAACTTCCAAGTTGGTCGTATGGGGTGGCTTGCGGACTTCAATGATGCCATCAACTTCTTAGAGATTTTCGAAACTGTTGGTGGAAACAACTATACCAACTGGGAAAATGGCGATTATCAAGCATTGTTAAAACAATCAAGAGTCGAAACAGATCCGGCTGCTCGTGAAGAATTGTTACGTAAAGCGGAAGCAATCTTTATGGAGGATCTACCGATATCACCTGTCTACTATTACACTAACGTATGGGCGAATAAAGAGTATGTTAAAAATGTTGAAGTATCACCACTTGGTCTAGTTCAGTACAAATGGGGATATATCGAGGAGTAAGTAGTACTAGAAGGATTTTCATAGGATGTATAGGGGTGATTTGTTGTCACCCCTCTTTTTGGTACACACATAAGGAAGTTATCCCACTGAGCGAATGTTCACAATGGATTACGGAGGTGTTATCAGATGGTTAGATACTTATTGAAGAAATTCGGTTATATATTGCTGTCGCTCTTTTTCATTGTCACGATTACGTTTGCACTTATGCAATTAGCTCCAGGAGGACCGTTTACATCTGAACGGAAAACGTCTCCAGCGATTGAAGCGCAAATGAAAGAAGCGTATGGGCTGAATGATCCCATGCATGAGCAATACGTTAAATACTTAGTGAATGCTGCTACATTAGATTTTGGCCCTTCTTTTAAATATGAAGGACAGCAAGTGACGGATATTATAAAAAGAAGTTTTCCCTACTCGCTTATTTTAGGGCTAGAAGCCATTTTTATTGCCCTAGCATTTGGCGTGTTGTTTGGTGCGATCGCTGCTGTTAAGCATAATAAGTCCGGCGATTATGTGGTCATGGTCATCGCGATTTTGGGCATTTCAGTACCGAGTTTTATCATGGCTACCATTTTACAGTTTATATTCTCGATTAAATTGGAAGCATTACCAATTGCTCGATTTGAATCATTTGCCCATACAATATTACCTGCAGTTGCTTTGGCGACAACCCCTCTTGCTTTTATCGCACGGTTAATGCGTTCAAGTATGCTCGAAGTGTTAAATGCAGATTATATTAAAACCGCAAAATCAAAAGGTTTATCCCAAAGTATTGTCATTTATAAACATGCGTTGCGCAATGCGATATTACCAGTCGTGTCCTACTTGGGGCCATTAGTTGCCGGGATTCTAACAGGTAGTTTTATCATTGAAAAAATATTTGCCATTCCTGGTTTGGGCAATGAATTTGTTGTCAGTATTACCAATCGGGATTATACCGTTATCATGGGAACTACTGTATTTTTTAGCGCCCTTTTACTCGTTTCCATTTTGGTAGTCGATCTTATTTACGGGTTGATTGATCCTCGGATAAAAATAGGCGGAAAGGGGGCTAAACAATCATGACACGGGTGCAACTGGAAAAATCTGATTTTGAACCATTGGAAATAGATCATGCAGAAGCAGAGAAAATTGTGGGCCGAAGTACGTCTTATTGGAAGGATGCTTGGCGTCGATTCAGAAAAAACAAACTAGCCGTTTTAGGGGTCATTGTGATTGTTCTGTTAGCGATTATGGCTTTTATTGGCACACCTATTTCAGGAGAAAGCTATGATAAAACAAATTTGATGAATGCCAACAAATCTCCAACACTCGACCATTGGTTTGGAACGGATAATCTTGGACGGGATGTATTTGCGAGAACTTGGTACGGTGCGAAGATATCATTATTTATCGGCCTGATGGCTTCGTTAATCGATTTAGTCATAGGTGTTATTTGGGGAGCGATTGCAGGATTTTTCGGCGGTAAAGTTGATGAATATCTCATGCGTATTGCAGATATTTTGTATGCTGTACCCTATTTGTTAGTTGTTATATTGTTAATGGTTGTTATGCCAAAGGGACTGTGGACGATGATTATTGCGATGACGATTACTGGTTGGATTAGTATGGCAAGGATTGTACGTGGGCAAGTTATGCAATTGAAAGCTGAGGAATATATATTGGCCTCTAGTTCTCTTGGAGCGAGTAATTTTAGGCTGTTATTCAAGCACTTAATTCCTAATACGTTAGGGCCAATCCTTGTCACATTAACATTGACAATCCCAACTGCGATATTTACGGAGGCATTTTTAAGTTATCTAGGTCTGGGTGTGCCTGCACCCCAAGCGAGTTGGGGGACGATGTCAAATGATGCTCTATCTGCGTTTCAGTACTATCCATACCAACTCTTTTTCCCGGCATTTTTCATCTGTTTGACGATTCTTGCCTTTAATGTCATTGGAGATGGGTTAAGAGATGCATTGGATCCAAAAGAACGTAAATAAGGGGGCATACATGTGAAAAAGCTATTAGAAGTCAACGATTTAGCTGTGTCGTTTGAAACATATGGCGCAGATGTACAAGCAATCCGCGGTATTTCTTTTGAATTAAATGAAAAAGAAACATTGGCGATTGTTGGTGAGTCGGGATCTGGTAAAAGTGTTACAGCCTATTCCATTATGCGTTTAATTCCTATGCCTCCTGGTAAATATGTGAGGGGTTCCATTCTTTTTAACGGAGAAGATTTAACAAAGAAATCGGAAAGGCAAATGCAAGATATTCGTGGCAAAGAGATTAGTATGGTTTTCCAAGATCCGATGACTTCCATCAATCCTACGATGACGGTAGGGAGTCAAATTGCGGAAGGACTTATCAAACACCAAAATATGTCGAAAAAGGAAGCCAAACAACGAAGCTTGGAACTATTGAAACTTGTGGGAATTCCGAATGCGGAAAAAAGAATCAATCAATATCCCCACCAATATTCAGGTGGTATGCGGCAACGGGCAATGATAGCGATTGCTTTAGCATGTAACCCTAAAATCCTAATTGCTGATGAACCAACGACAGCACTTGACGTCACGATTCAAGCACAGATCTTGACATTAATGAGAGATTTGCAGGAGAAAACAGGGACAGCAATTATTCTCATTACACATGATCTCGGTGTGGTAGCCAATACGGCAAATCGGGTTGCTGTCATGTATGGCGGGAAAATTGTTGAAACGGGTGATGTCGAAGAAATATTTTATAATCCTAGACATCCTTACACATGGGGATTGTTAGGTTCTATGCCAAGGTTGGATAGCAAGGGGAAAGAGTTGCAAGTCATTCCTGGCTCACCGCCGAATTTAGCTGATCCACCCGAGGGCTGCCCTTTTGTAACAAGATGCCCGTATGCGATGAAAGTATGTAAAAATCAAATGCCGGCGTATACAAGTTTATCAGAAACACAAAAAACAGCTTGCTGGTTATTAGATGAGCGTTCTCCGAAAGTGGACATGCCAGAATCTGCGGTTGTTGGAGGTGTGAAAACTCATGAATAAAGACCGGAAGAAGCTAGTGGAAATTAAAGACTTACAAAAGTACTTCAAAGTTGATCGTACTAGTGTGTTAAAAGCAGTAGATGGACTTACTTTTGATATTTATCAAGGGGAAACATTTGGTCTTGTCGGAGAATCGGGATGTGGGAAGTCGACAGCTGGACGTACCATTATGCGACTCTATGATGCCAGTGGGGGTGAAGTGAAATTTCAAGGTGAGGATGTTCATGCGGAAAAGTCGAAAAAAGAATTAAAGAAATTTAACCGCAGTATGCAAATGATTTTTCAAGACCCATATGCTTCCTTAAATCCAAGGATGACGGTAAAAGATATTATTGCAGAGGGTCTTGATATTCATGGATTAACAAAAAGCAAAAGTGAGCGTTTAGCACGTGTCAATGAATTGCTTGAAACCGTAGGGCTAACTAGTGAACATGGTAATAGATATCCGCATGAGTTTAGTGGCGGTCAGCGTCAACGAATTGGTATTGCACGTGCTTTGGCAGTAGATCCTGAATTCATTGTTGCGGATGAACCGATTTCCGCGCTAGACGTGTCCATTCAGGCGCAAGTCGTCAATTTATTAAAAAAGCTTCAGAATGAGCGAGGCTTAACTTATTTGTTCATCGCGCATGATTTGTCCATGGTTAAACATATTAGTGATCGTGTGGGTGTGATGTATTTGGGGAGCATGGCTGAAATTGCACCGAGTGACGAACTGTACGAAGAACCTTTACATCCTTATACACAGGCATTGTTAAGTGCAATACCCATAGTAGATCCTAAAGTAGAGCGGACTCGTGACAGAATCCTCATTGAAGGCGACATACCAAGTCCTATCAATCCGCCAAGTGGGTGTCGATTTAGAACGAGATGCCCATTTACCATGGATGTATGTAGCGAAATAGAACCAACATTTCAGGAGTATACGAAAGATCATTGGGTGGCGTGTCATCTGTACGATGATGAATACAAGGCAATATCGTAAGCGAGAATAAGCCTTGTTTTACGAAAGTGAGATACGTGAAGTAATGAGGATTATAGCGTAAATAAAAAACCTTCAACCTCTCGGGGATTGAAGGTTTTTGGTAATCCATTTAATTCTTCTTATCTGGAAGTCACAGCCATTTTTTAGCCCAAGATTCGACGGCTTGAAGAGCGATTCCTAAATCATTGCCCTTTTTAGTGAGAGAATACTCTATCCTAACGGGGCGATCTGGAATAACGTTTCGTATGACAATCCCGCTATCTTCAAGTTCTTTCATGCGCTCCGTTAGTACACGTTTACTTAAATCGGGTATAAAAGTATGTATTTCACTAAATCTTTTTGGTTCCCTCATCAACGTATAGACGATTAAACCTACCCACTTCTTTCCTGTGAAGTGATAGCACTCTTCTACTTTGTTGCAAATTTTGTTAGTACTGTCTTGTGAAGTCATTATGAACGCCTCCTTATAATCGAGGTAACAATTAATAACCTAGTAATATTTTATGTTAATTTATTTTATCATACAATTCCTACTAAATAAAGTTTTTGTGGGTTTTTACATAATGAATGTCATCGTATTGACACAAGTAGATAGATGCGTTATTGTGGTTACGGAAAGTAACCAATGAATGAAATGTCACTCTATTTAGTTTCTTTTGAGGGAGGGCATTCACCTATGAAGTATGTGACCTTCAAAGACCATTCTATTTAATAGCTGGATAGGTCGGCAGTTACATTGATAAGAGTCATTTCTAGGACAAGTATAGAGATTATGAGGAATACAAAGAAAAGAGGACACATCATGAGCAACAACAGGAAAAAGGTTCACTACGCTTGGTGGGTACTTTTGGGACTAGTCATTATGGTTGGCTTCGCAAAAGGGGGCGTTATGACTGCGGGTGGATTGTTTTTAACACCTGTTACAGAGGATCTTGGTATTGGAATAGGAAGCTTATCCTTATACTTTGGTATTTCCTCTATTGTTACAATGATTTTCCTCCCAATTGCGGGTAAAATGATTGCGAAGTACAATATTCGTATGTTATTAGTGGTTAGTATAATTTTAGAAGCAGGGTCATTTGCCATGTTTGGATTCATGAATTCAGTATGGGGTTGGTACTTGTTCGCCGTTCCTATGGCAATTGGTTCGACATTTGTTACACAAATAGCAGGTCCAGTGCTGATTAATAATTGGTTTAAAAAGCATAACGGCTTGGCAATAGGGATTATGGTGGCTTCTGGTGGTGCATTTGGAGCCATTCTTCAACCGATGGCGGGTAACTTAATCGCCAGTGAAGGGTGGAGAAGCACCTATATGATTTTAGGTGTCATCGTCATGGCGGTTGTTATTCCAGTCGTTTTATTAACACTTAGAATGTCCCCGAAACAAAAAGGCTTACAGCCATATGGCGTGAGTGAAGTTGAAAAAACGGATAAGACCTCTACTCAAACAACTACAGATATAAATAAAGGCGTTACAGCTGCGGTGGCCAAAAAATCTGGTGCATTTTACGCATTACTCATTTTCTTCTTCTTTATCACGTCGATTAGTGCTTTCGGACAACATGTTGCGCCCTTTGCAATGGGATTAGGTTACGATATCACGTTTGCGGGTAATGCAATGGGCGGCTGGCAGCTGGGTGTGTTAGTCGGAGCGTTAACCTTTGGTATATTAAGTGATAAGATTGGCGCGAAAAATACAGCAATTTTTGCTATGCTTTTGGGGTTAGTTCCAGTTGGAATTCTGATTCTAGTTCCTGAAAAAACGATGATGTTTAGGCTCGCTATCGGCATCTACGGTTTTGTAGTGGCATCACTAGGCACATTAGGACCACTTCTGACAACAGCGATTTTTGGTAATAAAGAATACAGTCAAATCTATGCTTCTGCTGTTATTGGATTAGCAATCGCGGGGGTTGTTGCTATACCGGGCTATGGTTACGTATTTGAACTAACGGGAAGCTATACATTTGCGTTATATGCGATTGCTTGTATGCTAATCATGAATGTAATAGCGATTGTTCTAGCTTTTAGAGGTAAAAAGAAACTAGAAAAAGCAGGATTATGGAAATAAATACTTTGTGTATTCGCCTTACCTATACTTAAAACGAACGAGCTATTCCGATTCAAGGGAATAGCTCGTTTTTCATGGTTCATTTATTTGGTAAGCTGTTTTATTTAACCTACAAGATTACAGATTTGGCCGTTGTTCTACCCAGTTTCGAATAGCAATAAGAACGTCCTTTAAGGCCATGCCACTTGGCGTTAGTTCGTATTCGACTTTCTTGGTGGAAGAGTCAAGCTGTTTTTTAGTCACAAGTCCTTCTTTGACTAATTCATTCAGTCGTTCTGTTAGCAGTCGATCTGAGATCCCTGGAATGCTTTCGACGATTTCATGAAAACGCTTTGGTCCTGACATCAATGTATAAATAATAATCCCCGTCCACCTTTTGCCGATAAATTCGATGGTATCGTGGAAATTGTTGCAAATATTTGGTGTTACACAATTATGAGGTTGGTCCATTCATCAAACCTCCATTCTATTTCCTCTTGCCTCCATCTTATCATGAAGCATTAGGGTTGACATTATAAACTTACTAATGGTAAGTTGTAGTTAATGACTTACTAATAGTAAGTTGATGAAGAGGAGGAAATAATATGACTACAACAGTGGATTCAAGTTTATATAGTATTATGAAGGCAAGAAAATCAGTGAGGGTGTTCGATCCAAATGCTACCATCACGAAAGAAGAAATTGCAGAAATGTTGGAGCTGGCGACAATCGCTCCTTCATCGAGTAACCTACAATCTTGGAGGTTTCTAGTGATTCAGGACGCGGCAGTGAAGAAGGAACTAAAGGCAATTGCCAACAATCAGGCTCAAGCTGAGGAAGCATCTGCTGTCATTGCGATTTTAGGCGATGTCGATGCTTATAAGAAAGTGGAACAAATCTATACACAAAACGTTGCGGAAGGGCATATGGATGAGTCGATTAAAGATCGTACCATTGCGAATACACATGCAGTCTATCCAAGTTTTCCAAGAGAGGTCAGAATGAATGTCGCTTCCTTTGATGCAGGACTTGTTTCCATGCAACTGATGTTGATTGCTAAAGAAAAAGGCTATGATACTGTAACTATGGGCGGTTTTGATAAAGCGAAATTCGCTGAGAGATTCGATCTTCCAGAGAACGTATTCCCGATTGTACTCATTGCTTTAGGGAAAGCAGCTGCTCCGGCATATGGCTCTTCACGCTTACCTCTAGGTGAGATTGCAGATTTTATTTAAGAAAAATTCTTGGGGCTGTCCAAAAGTCAGGTTTCACTGATCTTTTGGACAGCCCCAATTTTGTAATCTTCGACAAGCATCACTGGAAACTTATCGATCAATTGCCGGGTGTTATCGATCAATTGGAAAGAGTTATCGTCATTTTAGGACCTTTTGCCCGTCGTATTGGTGAAGACTTCTACTTGCTTTAAGATGCAACACACGGAGTTAACATCCTTTTCTTCATCGTTACCATGTTCATCTATTCAATGAATATGGTATCTTCTATACATAGGAAAGGGGGGATTGTTGTGTCACAGCGTATTTCATATGTAGTTGTCCTATTCGGAGCCATCCTTTGGGGAACAACAGGCACTGCACAGACGTTTATGCCGCAAACGATTCATCCGTTGGCGGTAGGGGCGTCGAGACTTGCAGTGGGTGGATTTTCATTGCTCATACTTCTACTTGTATTGCGTAAAATCGATTTCCGACATTGGCCGTGGAAATCTACATTATATGCAGCTATTTCGATGGCGGTTTTCCAGTATTTATTCTTTTCATCGGTTCGATTAACCGGAGTGGCCATTGGAACAGTTGTCACAATTGGGAGTGCGCCCGTTTTTTCAGGCATTATTGAATGGTTATTAGTAAAGCGTCGTCCAACAAGGGTATGGTTGATTGCGACAGCACTTGCCATTATCGGCTGCGCACTGCTCTTTTTACATAAAGATGGCATCGCCGTCAATCCAATTGGTGTTGCTATGTCATTGGGAGCAGGGCTGTTGTTTGCTTTCTATACGCTCGTTAATAAAGACGTACTCGCCAAGGCAGATGCCGTGCCCGCCGTTGCGGTTATCTTTTCGATGAGTGCACTCATGCTGATGCCATTTTTGTTTGTATTCGAAACGGAAGGTTTGCTGACAGTGCGTGGGATTTCGGCCGTGCTATATCTAGGGATTGCGACGACGAGCATTGCATACATTTTGTTCTCCGCAGGATTAAAACGTATTCCGTCGTCGTCGGCAGTTACGCTGTCACTTGCAGAACCATTGACTGCAGCTATTTTGAGTGTGCTTGTGGTTGGTGAGCAGTTGAATATGACATCTTGGATAGGGGTTGCGCTGTTACTTGGTGGGATACTTGTTTTAACGTTGGGTGGAAGAAAGAAAAATAGACAGGAAGCGTAATTAGCTTCCTGTCTATTTGTAATGCCGCCATTTGGCATAAAGGCTTGTGGCAATAAAACCTGCCAAGATAAGCGCGGTCGCTGGAATACCACCTTCCAAACCAAACGCACCACCTGTTAACCAATCACGTCCTTCAGCTACTTCCACACCATAAATACCATTGGGAGTGGTCCCACTTACCGCAAATCCAAAGACATTCCCTTGAAAGTAGTTCCATGTAATATGATAGCCAATTGGTAGCCACAGACTTTTTGTAACACCAAACATATAGGCGAATAAAATTCCGACCAACGCAATATTGACTAATCCTATAATACTTACATTTGGATTTGCCATATGTGCAAGGCTGAAAATCACGGCAGATACCAAGTAGATTACCCACTTTTTATTCCCCCGAGAGGCCATTGTGGACATGACATAGCCCCTAAAGAACATTTCCTCGGAGACGCCAACGAGAATAAACAGGATTAAAAAGGTGATTGTATACTGCGAAAATTGAGGGTTGGACCATGAATTGATAAGCGTTACATTGGAAGTCGCCATCAATACAATAAAAATCACAGTGATGGATAATGCTCCTAGAAAGAGCCCGAACCATAAATCGTTCAAAGAACCTCTAAAGCCGAGTTGTTTCATGGTTCCTTTATTCATAAAACGCCATAACAAGAACGTAATTAGAATTGCGCCAGCTGTCCCGCCGCCTTGCATCAATAGGAAAATCCAGGGATGTGTGTCGAGGGCAGTGAGTATGTCTTGAGAATCGGATACTCCACTAAAAGGTGCTTCTGTGAAAATCAATAGAAAAATACCAGGAAGTGAAAATAGTTGTTGAACAATTAGCATGGCTGCAAAAGTTAGTAAAATAAGCCAGCCAGCTCTTACATGACCCGATTGGTTTTTAAACATTTTAGCCCTCCAATTAATGAATGATTTTATGCGAAAAAGTCATGATTCTGGGCTGTTTGATGCGGTTCCGCACGCCGAATAGCTCCCAGTAGTAGAAGAAATGCGATATCCATAATAAAGGTGCCTATGGCGAGGGCAGCCACGAAAGTAAGCCAAGGGTATTCGGGCATGTTCATAGAGAAGGACATAAGTAAAAGTGACGCTAGATGGACAGCGATATAAAATGAATAGACATTTTTCGTTCGATGTATGAGTGCTTGATTAGCATAGTCGTTGACGATGCTTTTTAGAATGGTAAATAGAAAATAAGCGATGATTAGTTTAAGGAAAAATAACAATACCGAATAACTTTCCCACATCCCGAGATTAGGTACTGAGAGATTAACAAAAACAGCTGGAATCGAAATGACAGCACCAATCATCGCTACCATTCTTGCTTTTTTAGCCTGGGGGTATTGTTGGAGTAGTTGCAAACATCCTGAAGCAATTAGCAAATAACCAATTGGATCCGCAAGCCAATCAATGCCAATTTGGATACGGAAAAAGATGAAGAAATATCCCCAGAACAGGTATCGCAATGCTTTATTCATCAGTATCCTCCTTTGTTCTTGACTTGATAAATTCAGTGACATCCTTTTTCTCTAAGTAAGGCTGAGTGCCAATTCTATTTGTTGTGTAAAAAGCTTTGCCTGATTCCGTTGTACCGGCAATATAGGTGTCCATATACAAAACCTTTGTACGATTTGTAGAGAATTTGCTGTGAATACTGAGTGTGTCACCTTCATTTAAATATATCGGAAAAGAAACATCCTGCACATTTAACCCTGGTATGTCGTTCCATTCATTGTCCATCGGTTCTTGAAATGTCAGATCTGCTGCCCTAGAATCGAATGGATTTTTTGGTGTATGAATCTTAATAAAGAAATCATCCTGCAAATCATCTTGGAATGAATGTCCGACTGCTTCGATTGTAAGTGGTTCAATTGCCTGATAAAGGTCTTGGTATAAGTTATTGTTACTGCTACTTGAAAAATTTTGTTCAAGCGGGGATTTATCCGTATTCATCGGTCGGGTAATAATATGACCAATCGGTGCGGTGATGACTCTGCCATCTGAAAAAACAACATCCATTTCTGTTGTTTCATAATCCAATTGGTCTCCATAAGGGTTGTAAAATGTCACATTCACGCTTCGTAACACGTAACGACCGAAGTCCTGGTAATTATAAATTTGATGACTCCCGTTACCGCCATAAGATGGTTCTGGGTAAGCTCTAAGATCACCGGCGTTCATGGAGCTAATAACCGATGTGTCATTTTTATTCGTCAAGTAGAAAAAACTCACATATAGATTATCCTGATATGTCATGTCGATATAATGATCCAAGAAAATAGGTTCATCTAGCTGTTTTGAATAGGCGTATATAGAATTAGCAATCCAACTTATCCCTATTAAACCTAATGCAATCCAAAAAAATCGTCCTTTCATGAAATATTCCCCCTTCCATTCGTTCAAGTATACCAAATGGATAATATATCCACCAACTTGACTATTTGGCTTAAAAATACCATCTTAAGAATTTCTTCATAATTACACTGGGTGAATGTTAAGATTTGGTTGTTACAATTGGTATCATAGAGTTTAGAAAAGCGAGGTGCGGATGATGGCGAAGTTCAAAGTGCTTGTGGCGGATGACGATCAGGATATCCGTGATGGGATAGAAATTTATTTGAAAAATGATGGCTATGATGTTCTAAAGGCTGCGGATGGGCTGGAGGCGCTTGAATTGCTAGAGGCCAATGAAGTTCATCTACTTATATTAGATATTATGATGCCGAACATGGATGGCATTACAGCGACATTTAAAATCCGGGAAGCGCGCAATATCCCGATTATTATGCTGAGTGCAAAGGCGGAGGATTCCGATAAGATTCACGGCTTATCTGTCGGTGCGGATGATTATGTGACGAAGCCTTTTCACCCAATGGAGTTGATGGCGCGGGTTAAATCGCAGTTGCGTCGTTATGTTCAACTTGGTACGTATGATGGGCAGAAAACGATTGAGGTTGATGGACTAGTATTGGATGAAGAAGCAAAGGAAATCACCCTCGATGGCAATCCAGTGAAACTAACGCCAATCGAATTCAAAATTACAGAGCTACTCATGAAAAATGTCGGACGTGTCTTTTCTATTCATGAAATCTATGAACGCGTTTGGAATGAGGAGGCGTACAATGCGGAAAATATTGTGGCAGTCCACATTCGTAAAATTCGTGAAAAAATCGAAGCGGATCCAAAAAATCCGAGGTACGTAAAGGTGGTGTGGGGTATTGGTTACAAAATCGAAAAATGATTACACAATTGTTTGGTCAATCGTTGCGCTTGTCATTGCGGCACTAAGTATTGGCTATTGTTTCTCCCACATCATTGACTTGGTTGGGAATGGTATAGAACGTTCGCGTAGAGCAATTGCTTACCTCACGCGGCTGATGAAAGGGAGTGTGTGACGGTGAAAAACAATCATAGTTTGAAAATAATTGTTTGGACTTCATTAGTAGCTGTATTTTTAATGTCTTTATTATCATTTATTCAAGAAAGCCCTCGGCATATTGGTAAAAATTATGTTGATATAAGTGATTTTAAATGGGAGATGTGGCGCTTTTATGAAAATATAGGGGTAGCGGTTTTGAATCCTCCTGATATAGAAGCGGAGAAAAGACGAATTACAGTGACTCGTTCTGAAATTGAAGAGCATCGCAATTATTATGGCACACTTTCCGAGCAGATTGGCAATATTGAAGAGCAATATGTAGAACAAATTGCTGATGCGGAAGCTGCGAAGAGTGAAAAACTGAAACTGAAATTGGTGGCAGAACGTGATGCGAAAATCGAGGACATTCGAAAAAACTTTGAATCGGACGCATATGTAGAGGCGAAGGTTCGTGCGAGTAAAGAGAAACAGTTAGAAGAACAGCTGCAGCAATATATTCAAAATGCTAAGGAAAGGCTTAGCTTTCCTGTCAGTTATGAACTAACGGACATCGAAACAGGAGAAATATTTAAATCAGGAAATGTCGATGCAGCGGCCTATTATAAAAAAACTTTCAATGCGAAGGAAGGCTATTTACGGGCAGAGTCAAATTGGGACAGCAACTATAATATTCATGATTATCCGCCGGAGAGTTATGAGATAAGTGCTTCAATATTTAAGAATAGAGTTGCGACTGAAGTTAAGCAAGAAGAAATTGCTGTGGAGCATAATCAGCGGGAAACGGTGACTGCCTCAGAGAACAAGACAGATGCTGCTTTGGAGCCAAGTCAGCCACAAGCGGTGAAGAATTTTGAAGGAACGGTCGTCGTGCCAAAAGACGTATTAATGGAAAGTTCACTTGGTAGCGATATAGCCCAATATAACAAAGAAAAGCTAGCTGTTTATATTTTATGGGGACTTGGTGTACTTTCCTTAGTAGCTTTGTTGACAGTTATACGTTTCAACAAAGAATGGGTGACAATGAGCCGTTTTACAGCGCGTTATCATGAGTTAAAGTTGGACTTGAAAGTCGCTTTATTAATTCTTTCATGTGGTGTAGTTCTGATTTTCGTGAGTAGTATACCATATCAATATATAAGGCTTGTTGTTCAGTATCATATCTCAGATGGAGTTCTGTTAGTAGGTATGTTTGGCATATTGTTAGGCTTCCTATGGGCAATGGTATTTCAACTCGTTCTCTTGGTTGAAAATGCGAAGATTAAAGGGAAGTTGGAGCAAGAGATTAAGGACAGTTATAGTGCGAAGTTCGTACTAGTTTGGCAAGGCATGTTTTTGAATCGGAAGATTGGTACGCAAATGCTCATTCTACTTATTGGTTTTTTCCTTGCGGGAATAGGGTTGTTTGGTGTTGCGCTGTATCCACCGTTAATACTCTTTTATGCTCCACTTGCTTTGTTTGTGGGACTGCCATTCATTTATATTTTTGTGAGCAGAACAGCATATTTGAATCAAATTATGGAGTCTACGAAAGCAATGGCAGAAGGGCGATTGCATAAGGAAATTGTTATTGAAGGAAAATCCCCATTGGCAGAGCATGCCAAGAATTTGAATAATCTCCGTGAAGGTGTTCGTAATTCAATGAGTGAACAGGCGAAAAGTGAACGCTTGAAAACAGAATTGATTACCAATGTTAGTCATGATCTTCGGACACCATTGACATCAATTATTACGTACACGGATTTATTGAAAAATGAAGACCTGACGGCGGAAGAACGTACAAAATATGTCGATGTATTGGATAAAAAATCACAGCGGTTGAAGACGTTAATTGAGGATTTATTTGAAGTATCGAAAATGGCGAGCGGTAACTTGGAGTTGCAGCGACAGCGTGTGGATTTGACGCAATTACTGCAACAAGCGCTTGCGGAGCACGAAGAAGAAATTTCAAAAACGGGATTGGATTTCAGGGTCAGTATGCCTGACTCTGCGCTTGTAGCTTATGTGGATGGCAAACGTTGGTGGCGCGTACTCGATAACTTAATTGTCAACGCCATAAAGTATACGTTGCCCGGTACACGCGTTTACATTACATTGCGCAAAGTAGAAGATCGTGCTGAATTCGTTGTGAAAAATGTGACGAAGTATGAACTCGGTGAAAATACGGATGAGTTATTTGAGCGGTTCAAACGGGCAGATACATCGCGTCATACAGATGGTTCAGGGCTCGGCTTGGCTATCGCGCAATCCATCGTCGATTTGCATAATGGCAATATGACAATCGAAGTGGATGGCGATTTGTTTAAAGTGACTGTGACCGTAGCGGCTTGATGAATAAAATAAGAAAGCTGTGCGCAAATGCGTACAGTTTTTTTAATAAAAGTAAAGCATATAGACACCAACGAGCAGTACACCGATATCCGCAAACATATGAATGGTCCATGAAGGTAAAATGGTTTGACTGCGCTCATTAGCCAGTTGAAAAATGATGCCGCCTATCCACAGCCCAGTGACGGCGAGCATAAGAAGTGGCGGGCTAAACCATGGTAGGAAAATGGCGATATGGTAAATAGCAAAGAACAAGGATGGCAAAATAAAACGAAGACGCGATTTTACGAAAAGAGTTGGCAATAAGCCTCGAAAGAAAAACTCCTCCAACAGAGAATTGCAAAATAGGATATAAAGAGCGATAAACGGGAATACTGTTGGTGTAATACCTGCATCCGCAAGGTCGATAACAAGTGCATCAATATCGATAAATGGCAGTAAAATGATGAATGCCCCGATGATAATGCCCATAATGGCTAGACCCGAACCAATTGCAATTTTCATACTTTTATTATCGGTTTGACGTAGACGTAGGAATGAAAATCCGTTCTTTCCGAATAGGATAAATGGGATGACCAAGAAAAGGATGGCCTTCGCCATTGTTTTCCACAGGTAGGCAACTTCTAATCCTTGTTCAATCCAAATAAGGATGGTGATGCTTATAAGAGGTAATGCAGAGCCGATGAACTTGTTCAAAAAATCACCTCCAAAGTTTATTATAAGACGTTATGGGGTATAGGAAGTTTCAAGAATTTTTGAAAAGGGGTTTAATTTCATCCATTTAGAGGAATAGAATAAAAGGGAATTGGCTTTATTTATTGAATAGATAAAGAGAAGGAGGAGTGTATAATGACAAAATCCGATGGAAAGTACCCAAACAAGGAAGATTTTGAACCAAAAGTGGCGGGGGTGGTTAATACAGATGAGCTACCATTGGCAGATCCGGCCGATTCAAATGTGACTGATGTGTTTAGGAAAAACGCGCAGGGTAAGACAGGTGAAAACGAGCCTTCTGCTTTTGCCGCAAATAAGGCTGACAATGGATACGACAAACCAAAATCAGATGAACCTTTCCCTTTTGACGATAAGGAAGAGCCCGATCGCGAATTCAATCAAGAATCGCATGATAAGTGGAATGGAGAGAAAACGAATAATGTACCAGCAAAACCATGAAGTATAAGCAACCATCCCAATGTGGGGCGGTTGCTTTTATTGATGTTCTTGATGAAAATAGGCTAAAGTTGCAATAGGAAACAGGAAAGGATTGATTGGTATCGAAACACTAAAGCAGTTGAATATGGCGCGCATATATACATTAGGACGCCTTAAAAAATCAATTGAAGAAGCGTGGGACATACAGCCGAGTGGTTTTAACAACACAATTCGTTGGAATGCAGGTCATATTTTGGTCTCAATGGAAATGCTCGCTCAAAAAGCGGTTGGAGATTATGTGCCGGTACATTCTGAATGGTTTCCCTTTTTTGTAACAGGGTCAAGTCCTGGAGGCTGGGGTGAAAATGTTCCTGCAAATGAAGAGCTTCTTGCTGCATTGAAAGAGCAACCAGCGCGCGTCATGGCGGCGTTAGAAGGAAATCTTAGCAATGTATTGGCTGAGCCGATGGCGATTGGTCCTATGCACACAATGGAAACAGCCGAGGCGGTTGTCCAATTTGCAGTATGGCATGAAGGTATTCACGCGGGTATTATTCATGGATTGAATAGTGTGACGGCGGAATAAGCACACTCGCGGGTGCCGGGCCACTGAAACCATTCGCGTCCAGGAAGGCATTCTAAGTTCGCCGCGTCCTGAAAATGTGCCTTAATTTCTGCAAAAAGCACAGAAATACGGCAAATCGAACCCTTCGCAGTTCGATTGGCAACGAATGCATGACCAACATCCTGTTGGCCTAATGGTAACAGTGACTGGCTCCCGCCTTTTCATTCACTCCACCAACTCATGCTTAAACGCATAAATCACAGCTTGCGTCCGATCTTGCACTTCGAGCTTAGCTAACAAATTACTAACATGAGTTTTCACCGTTTTCAATGCGATAAATAAGTCATCTGCAATGTCCTGATTGGTCTTTCCTTGCGCAAGTAGCAATAAAATTTCAAGCTCACGTTCAGTTAATTCATCGTGTAGCTGACGTTCATTGCCCGCGCGCATTTTTTTCATCATTTTCGTCGTTACCTCAGGCTCTAACACGGTTTGGCCCTTCAATGTTTCCCGGATGGCTTCTGCAATGCGCTTGGCATTGGAGGTTTTCAAGATGTAGCTAATCGCGCCAGCTTCTAGCGCGGGATAGACTTTATCATCGTCCAAAAAGCTTGTGACAATGACGATTTTGGCTTCAGGCCATTCTTTAATAATGGCGGCAGTTGCTTCGGCGCCGTTCATTTCGGGCATGACCATATCCATTAAAATAATATCAGGCCGTAACTCTAGTGCTTTTCCGACAGCTTCTCGTCCATTCACTGCCTCGCCGACCACTTCCATATCGGGTTGAATTTGCAAATAGGCAGACACGCCGATTCGTACCATTTCGTGGTCATCCACTAATAAGATTTTTATCAATTACTTCCTCCCCTTTCCGTGCGGGCAATTTTACTTCGACAATCGTTCCTTGCGACGGGATGGAAACGATTTTGCAGGTACCACCAATTTCAATGGCGCGCTCTTTGACGTTTTGTAAGCCATACGATCCGCCTTTGCCATCGCTATCTTTAAATCCTACCCCGTTATCTTGCACGCGGAAAATGGCAAGACCGTCACGTTCGACGAATAACACATCGACTTCTGTTGCCTGTGCATGACGCAGCGTGTTAGATAGCGTTTCCTGCGCAATACGGAATAAATGATCCTCCGCTCCTTTTGATAAGGTCACCTCTTCCAAGCGAAACCGAATATCGAACAGGACCTTCTCCCGTAATTCCACTAATAATTCTTCAAGTCCTTCGGCGAGTGATTTATTGTTCAATGCTGCTGGTCGCAAATGAAGGAGCAATGCTCGCATTTCGAGTTGAGCTTGTTGAACCATGCGCTCCACTTGTAGCAATGGTTTTTGCGCTTCCGTATCGTCGTTACTTTCCGTAATTGCGGATAGTAGCATGGAGGCAGCAAATAGTTGCTGTGACACGGAATCATGTAGTTCGCGCGCTAGCCGCTGCCTTTCTTGCACAATGCGCTCTTGAATTAGCTGATCTTGCGCCTCGGCACGCTCGTCGGTAATGCGCTGTAAACTTTTGCGCTGCGTATGGATGACCGTCGATACCGTATCAATAGCCCGGTCCATACGTGGTGTGAACTTTTCTTTCGGGTAATGCTCTTTTTCTGTATCAATCAAATCGGATAACCTTTGCTCCAGGGCTTTTTCTTTAGACCGCCCTAAAAAATTTGTCCAAAAGGCAATTCCCCAGCCGAGTAAAAGGGTGGTGTTCAAAATCCACCAACCAAGTGGTACATCCGCAAACTGCAATTCGTAAAAGGCGAACCAGCTTTCATCTAACGGTAAATCGAGTAGGAAATAGGCGTAAACTGCCGCTATGCCGGTAAATAACAATGACAAAAATAGACCGCGTCCTATAACTGCTTTCATTTTCGCGTCACCTCGACATCTCCTGCCCATGAGGAAAGTGTGATGATGAGCTCCGCGCTATCCTTTTGGACACCTTCATAACTGTCTTTCATATGAAGAGACTCATTAATGAGCCGTTTGCGATGCGTATCAAATAACCGGGCATCCCCGAACAGCGTTGTGTAATGGATACGGACCGGAATTTCATAGGGGAGTTCAATTTTGATTTTCCCGAAGCCCTGTCTCACAGAAATTAAAGAAGTCCCTTTTGGTAACACGGTGTCTGTTACGTCAATATGTAAATCTCCGAAAATGCCTTGGATGTGAATATCCTGCCATTCATAGGATGAAAAAGGGGAGGATTGGACAGAAAATAATTTATTTTTCCAGATTCCATTTGGCGTTTCCTTTTGAAATTCCTTAAGAGGCCGCATAATTTCGTCCGACGGTACACCTTTCCATAAACGAACAAGTATATAAATAATCGCTGCAAAAATGGCCAGACGTAAACTCCATAGAGTGAAGAGTGCCATGGCAATGAAGAAAAAGCCGAGCAAAAACATCCACTTCGAACGTTTGCGCGAACCATAGTAAAGGAGTCCGGCACCAAGAAGGACGAACACAATATTGCCGTTACGAAGAAAAAAAGTTTCGGCAAAAATGAGCAGCAGGAAGGCGAGCGCCCAAAAGGTGGTTTTGTTTGTATCAATGCGTTTCATTGGGATATTCCCCTTTCTTGATGTCAGAGTAGTAAAAAAGGAAGGTGAGTACCTTCCTCGGGCCAACAGATGGGAAGGATTGAACTACATCCTTCCTTGTAGGTCATGCAGTGGAGAGGGATTGAACTGCATCGCTCTTTGTTGCGACTCGAACTGCAAAGGGTTCGATGTGCCTTAATTTCTGCACTTTTGCAGAAATTAAGGCACATATTTAGGACGTGGCGGATTTAGACTGCCTTCCCCCTAGTTTACACAATTTCCATTTCTTTTGCGGGACTTTTTTCAAGTGTTGGAGTACTTTCTACTTTGACAAGTGACTCCAGACGGCGTTCCATGGAAGATGTTTCGTATTCACGCTCAATTTTTCCGCCAAGGTTCTCGATATATTGTTTCATCTCACCAACGGACGCAACACGGCTGTCCGCGTTTTCTGGAGAGATGACTTGGTCCATACGATGATGCGCCCGCGTGACATTCTCTTTGCCCATCAATTGTAGCTGACGCACCTTCATATCCTTCACTTTATGTTTCATTTCCTCGAATTTACGCTCCAACGAAATTAATTCATAAGCCGTCTCCGTGACGCTTTCTGCCAATTCTGCAGCACGAGTGTCGTATGCGGCAATTTCTTCTTGTGCAAATGCAACGAGATCTTCTTCCCCGGCAGCTTGTGCCAGTTCAAGCTGGTTACGACGTTTGTCAGCCATTTTTTCCGCTTCCATAAGTTCTTTTTCAAGTGCTACTTTCAATTTGCTTTGACGTTCGAGCAATTTACCAATGGATTCTGTTTGTTTTTCTGCCTCGCGAATGTATTGATTCAACATCGCAATTGGATTTTTGCTTTCCTTTTTGTCGAATAACGTATGAAGATCCGCCTGTACGGAGTATTTAAATCTGTTCCAAAGTGTGTTCATAGTCAATTCCTCCTCATTATTTTGTGATTTCGTTCCATTGACGTTCGAAGTTTACGAAGGGATCATCTGAGACATTTGTGATGATGTTGTTACTGTCTGTGCCTTTCCATTTCCGCCATACATAGACAACGCCGATGAAGGCGATGATGCCTAAGAAAGCAGGTACATTGGAAATGGCTGTAAAGAGGCCGATAAGTAGAACGGCTCCCCAGATTAATTTTTTGAACGTAGATTCGCTCTTTCTATAGTAGTGGAACCCCGCATAGGCAATTAATGCGGAAAAGGCAAGGGCAAGAAGTGATCCAAGATTCACGAGGACAACGATAGCTGCCGTAATGCCGAGTGCTGCAAGACAAAATTTTTTCATGTATAGTTCCTCCTTTCGTTTGTAGCTTAATCTTATAACGGTTTTCGGTTTGTCCAAACGGGCGCGAAACGGATATTTATCTAAGACTTAGGACTGATATCATCTAAGTACAGAAAATAATTTAACACTATTGTGGAAGTTGTAACCGCTTTCATGTATTCTATTAATATATAAATATCTTCCTATTCAGTAAATGGGAGGGGCATATGTAGAGTCGAGTACGCATATTGTTCATGGTTAGACGAGTTGTAATTTTGATATTATCATTCGATGAAAAGGGAGATGGATTTTTATGATGCAAACACCGCTGTTATTATCGTCTTTCGTCAAACGGGCTGAACAATTTTTCCCGGACAAGCTGATTATTTCGCGCACTGGGGAAAATACGATTCACCGTATTCCCTACCGTGATTTCGCAAAACGATCCCGAAAGCTTGCAGATGCACTGACGAAACTGGGCATGCGGCACGGAACGAAGGTCGGTTCATTCGCTTGGAATCATCATCGCCATTTGGAAGCTTATTTTGGTGTTCCCTGTACAGGGGCAATCCTTCATATGATTAATATTCGCTTGTCGCCAGAACATATTGCGTACGTTATCAATCATGCGGAAGATGAAATTCTACTTGTAGATGATAATTTATTTCCGCATCTTGAAAAACTAGCTCCTTATCTCAAAACGGTAAAGCACTATGTCATCATGGGCGATAGCAAGGACATTCCAGAAACATCATTAGAAAATGTCCATTCTTATGAAGCGCTTCTTGAAGCTGCATCAGATACCTATGTATTTCCAGAGGATCTCGATGAAAATACGCCTGCCGGCATGTGTTATACATCTGCAACGACGGGCAATCCAAAAGGGGTTGTCTATACACATCGGGGTCTAGTGCTCCATAGTTATGCACTAGGACTGGCAGATGCAATGGGATTACGGGAGCAGGATGTCATCTTGCCAGTCGTACCAATGTTCCACGTCAATGCATGGGGGATGCCGTTCGCCGCTGTTTTCTTTGGAACAACGCAAGTACTTCCGGGACCCGGTATGAATCCGAAATTACTGCTGGACTTGATTGAGCAGGAAAAAGTAACACTCACTGCCGGTGTGCCGACAATATGGCTTGCCGTGCTGAAAGAACAGGAACAGAACCCGAGAGACCTGTCATCACTTCGGGCAATCGTATGCGGTGGTTCGGCATCGCCAAAAGGCTTGATACGTGCATTCGAGGAGAAGCTAGGTGTGCCTTTCATCGTTGGTTATGGCATGACCGAAACATCTCCGCTAGTCAGCCTATCTGTCTTGACATCGGGGATGGCTGATTTGACAATGGATGAGAAAATCGATGTTCGTGCACTTCAAGGATTGCCGATGCCAGGTCTCGAAGTACGTATTGTCAATGAAAATGGCGATGCGCCTTGGGACGGCAAAACAATGGGAGAATTGGCCATTCGTGGACCGTGGATTGCGAGCGAATATTACAAGGATGAGCGGACGGACGAAGCATTCCGAGATGGTTGGCTTTATACGGGCGATATCGCGGTGATGATGGACAACGGTTATCTTAAATTGACCGACCGCACAAAAGATTTGATCAAGAGTGGGGGCGAATGGATTTCGTCTGTCGACTTGGAGAATGCATTGATGACACATGAGGCTGTTTTCGAGGCGGCAGTTATCGCCGTGCCGCATGAAAAATGGCTGGAGCGTCCACTCGCCTGCGTGGTATTGCATGAGGGACAAATCGGGGATGAAGCAACGAAACAACAGTTGCTCAGCTATTTGGAAGGGCAGTTTGCGAAATGGTGGGTTCCAGACGATGTCATCTTTTTGGATGAAATTCCGAAAACATCAGTCGGTAAATTCCTGAAAGCCTCGCTGCGTACTAAATTGAATGAGCATTATCAGGAAGTGTAAGTAACAAAAAAAGGACTTCAAAACCATACTGGTTGGAGTCCTTTTTTGCATTAGTCGCCTGTAACTTCCATATAATCAATCAAATGATTGATGCTTTAGTGAAACAAATTTGTTAGTTATTTGAATCAATTTCATAATTACCTATTTCGATTAAAAAGGCGAACAATTATTCGATTATGAATTTCAATATTCGCAAATATGATGTTCCACTTTCGTTGATTGGAGCGTAAGGCGGCGACTCCTGCGGGAACAGCACGAGCTGAAGACCCTGGACTGAGCGTAGCGAGGGAAGCGGCTGAAGCCGTGCCCGCGGAAAGCGTCCGCCTGAAGCGCAAATCAACCTCGTTCGGATTCCAAGGTTAATTATTCTATTATGAAATTGATTCATTTGTAAATATAATTTACTAGACTACCTATTGAATGTGGGCTTGGAGGAAGAGTAAAATCAACTTATCTTTTTGCAAGTTGACTAATTCATAAGGTATTGTGGATATCTTTTTCAGGAAAAATGAGCTTACTAACAGGAAAAGATGATTTTATATGCAAAATTCAGAAATTATAAACATTTACACAAGTTATACACTAACTATTGTGGATAACTATACTTTCTCGCGAGTTATCCACAAAGAAAGAATAACTACTTACTGCAGAAGGGTCATAAGAATAGAATCATTTGCGTAAAGTAGTTGGTGGAAAGGGAACTCCATCAAAGTAGAAGGCGTCTACTTTTTGTTAGTCGGTAAGTACGGTTTGTATAATTTCTGCAAAAGGGCGCGGAAATTATACAAACCAAACCCTTCGATGTTCGGTTTGCACTTATATTCTATATTTAGTAAAGTTATATGATGGGGGCGTGTCGTGGAAAATTGGATGACTGAATTTATGAGCCAGTTCGGCTATTTTGGTGTATTTCTATTAATTATGGTGGAGAATGTATTTCCGCCAATCCCATCTGAAGTGATTTTGACGTTTGGTGGATTCATGACGACGTATTCCGATATGACGCGAATGGGTGTTGTCCTTGCGGCGACAGTAGGATCGGTAATCGGGGCAATGATTCTGTATAGCGCTGGTCTACTTCTCGACGTGACACGCCTAGAGAAAATTGTCGATCGATGGGGCGGTCTATTACGTCTTACAAGAAAAGATATTTATCGGGCTGACGCATGGTTCGACCGATATGGCCCTTGGACAGTACTATTCTGTCGCCTCGTACCATTAATTCGGAGTCTTATTTCGATTCCGGCTGGGATGTCAAACATGAATTTTCCGCTATTTATTATACTGACAACCGCCGGGAGTTTAATTTGGAACACGGCACTCGTTTTCATTGGGGCTGCAGTCGGGGATAATTGGCAATCAATCGTGTATTATATGGACATTTATTCAAACATTGTTTACGTACTACTAGTAACTGGCGGTATAGCGATCATTTTTTGGATCATTCGCTTCCGCGGAAAGAGGGCATAATTAGTTATGGAATTATATGATTTGATTAAAGCGTTGATTCTTGGATTCGTTGAAGGGATGACGGAGTTTGCACCAGTGTCTTCGACGGGACACATGATTATTGTCGATGATATGTGGTTGAAAACAGAGGAGTTCTTAGGGCACTATCCAGCAAATACGTTTAAAATCGTCGTGCAGCTAGGGTCCATTTTAGCTGTAGTTGTCGTATTCTGGAAAAGGTTGTTCAGTCTTGTAGGGTTATATAAAATGGAGGGCGTAGCAGCGAACAAGCAATTTAACTTGGCGCATGTAATTGTAGGGATGCTGCCAGCCGTAATTCTTGGGTTTGCCTTTAAAGATTTAATTGATGACTATTTGTTTACAAAGGAAACTGTTCTTGTAGCGCTTGTGGCAGGGGCTATTCTGATGATTATAGCTGATAAATTCGGTCCGAAGAAATCGTGGGTCAACTCATTGGATCAAATTACATACAAACAGGCATTTTCAGTTGGTCTTGTACAATGTTTGTCACTATGGCCAGGATTCTCACGTTCCGGCGCTACAATTTCTGGTGGCGTATTGTTCGGTATGAATCATAAGACCGCAGCCGATTTCACATTCATTATGGCGGTTCCGATTATGGCAGGTGCAAGCCTCGTATCCGTTCTGAAAAACTGGGAACATTTAAGTATGGATTATCTATCGTTTTACATTATCGGATTCATCAGCGCGTTCGTTTTTGCTTTGATTTCCATCCGGTTCTTCTTGAAACTTATTTCACGTGTTAAGCTAATGCCGTTCGCGATTTACAGACTAATCTTGGCGGCAGTGTTGGCGATGATTATTTTTTTATAAGCAACTGAAACGACTCTTGCATGTAAATGTGCAGGAGTCGTTTTTTGTAAGTACTTTAGTTATGAGTGGCGTTGGAACCAAGTTTTTCTGAAATCCTTCTACCTGTCTCCACCACTTTTTCAATTAGAAATTCCAGTCGACTCTCCGTGAGGTTAAAACTGACAAACCCTACACTAACCGCACCTACAACTTCTCCTAATCCGTCACGAACAGCTACTGCGACAGAAGAAGTCCCTTCTGTTCTTTCCCCATGACTTATTGCGTATCCTTGTTGTTTAATCTCTTTTAGTGAGTTTTCCACTGTATGTAGTTGTTCTGTCGAAAGGAGACTCTTCAATATGGCATTCGATTTAGTAGTGGGCATATTGGCAAGCATTGCTTTATTTGCTGCGCCGATATGCATCGGAATGCGTAAACCGAGTTGGTCATAAATTCGAATGGCGTTGTTTTCACTATCAATTCTTTCTATAATGATAGCCTCCAATCCTAACGGTTTACTAAGGTAAACACTTTCTTCTACTTCTTTCATTAAGCGTTCCAGCTCGGGTCTAATTTTAGTGATATAGTCCATTGAATCGTATACTTTCAAACCGTATTCCAACCAAATGGTCCCAAGTCGATAACATTTTGTAGGCTCATCCTGCTCGACCATACCTTGTTTGATCATTGCTTTTAGTAATCTGTGCATCGTGCTAAGAGGTAACTCACATTGTTTGGAAAGCTCTGAAATGGATAGCCCATTGTCTGTTGCGTGCGTTGCCAGGACATTTGCTACGGTCATGGCACGGTCAATTGATTGCATATACAGCACCGCCTGTCTAAAAAATAAGTCTCGCAGAATTAATTATTCAAAATACATTGACATTGTATCATGAATCGCATATATTTTACATATAAACTTTCCGTTGTTCGGAAACGTTTTCCACTAGACGGAAAAGGGTGAAGTGAAATGACCTTTTGTTCATCAATGTATAGTTCACTACAACGAGTGATTGTGAAAAATCCTACGGAAGCTTTTCGTAATCAACATCATCTTGCCGATCAATGGCAAACTTTTAATTACCTTGAAGAACCAAACTTCGAAGAGGCTGTTCGTGAATTTGCAGCTTTTATAGCGATTCTTGAACAACATGTGCCACACATTGATTATTTGCCGGCATCCACTGAAGTAGGGATGGATTCGCTATATGCGCATGATCCGGTAAAATTTACGCCGGCGGGAGCCATTATTTTAAAATCCGGTAAAAAGCTGAGACAACCAGAAGCAGCTGTCTATAAAGAATTTCTTATGGAAAAGGAGATTCCGATTGTCGGAGAATTGACGGGAGATGCAGTGTCAGATGGCGGTGATATCATTTGGTTGGATGATCGAACAATTGTTGTAGGTCGTGGCTATCGTACGAATGATGAAGCCATTCGGCAATTGAAAGAAATGACTGCGCCTTTTGTCGATGAATTCATTGTCGTTCAACTGCCTCATGACCAAGGTGAAGCGGAGTGTCTTCATTTAATGTCGTTCATCAGTATGGTGGATCGTGATTTGGCAGTTGTTCATTCCCGTCTGATGCCGGTATTTTTCCGTCAGTTATTAATCGAACGGGGCGTTCAGTTGGTTGAAGTACCAGAGGATGAATATCATACGCTCGGTTGTAATGTATTGGCACTTGCACCACGGATTTGTGTAATGGTGGATGGAAACGCTTCCACCAAACAACAGCTTGTAGATGCAGGAGCAACAGTCTATGAATACAAGGGTGAAGAGATTAGCATAAAAGGAACCGGTGGGCCAACGTGTCTGACGAGTCCTGTTGTAAGAAACTAATAATAGAGGAGTGGAATTGAAATGAGTTTTTTTAAAAATGTTATCGTAAAAACACCTGGAAAAAGTTATTTGAATGGATTGACGACGTCTGATTTAGGAAAGCCGGTATTTGAAAAGTTACTAGTACAACATAAAAGTTATATAGAAGCATTGGAAAAATGCGGTGTGGCAGTTACACATCTCCCTGCAAGCGAAGAATTTCCAGACTCGACATTTGTAGAAGATGCCGCTGTATTAACGTCTGAGTTTGCAGTCATTACAAATCCAGGGGCAGATTCGCGTAATGGAGAAATCGTAGAAATTGAAAGCACGTTGAAAGGCTTTTATGACAAGTTTTATTATATAACGTCACCTGGGACACTGGATGGCGGCGATATTCTTCAAGCAGAGGATCAATTTTATATAGGTATTTCTGAACGGACAAATGAGCAAGGCGCACTTCAGTTAAAGGAGTTGTTGGAGAAGGAAGGCTTTGGCGCGACAATCATTCCGTTAAAAGAGTTTTTCCATCTAAAAACGGGAATTGCGTATCTGGGAGATAATCGGATGGTTGTAGCAGGTGAGTTTGTGGATCATCCAGCATTTGAAAGCTATGACAAGATTGTGATTGGTAAGGAAGACGAGTACTCTGCTAACTGTATTCGCGTCAATGATTATGTCATTCTTCCAGCAGGCTTTGAAGCAACAAAACGTAAGTTTAATGAAGCGGGCTATCAAACGATTGAACTAGATATGTCTGAAGTGCAAAAGCATGATGGTGGATTAAGCTGTTTGTCATTGCGATTTTAACATAAAGGTATAGGGAAAATAGGGGAGGAAATTTCATGTCCACTAAAGGGGAACAACCGCTACACAATCAATTGAACCGTTCCATGAAAAGTCGCCATTTGTTTATGCTTTCTCTCGGGGGTGTTATTGGAACAGGACTGTTTCTGAATGCAGGCTATACAATCAATCAATCTGGAGCAGGAGGGGCCCTGCTCGGTTACCTATTTGGTGGTCTAATTTTATATATGGTGATGGTTTGTCTTGGGGAGTTGGCTGTTCATATGCCAGTGACAGGCTCGTTCCAGACATATGCAACACGTTATATTAGTCCGTCAGCGGGATTTTCACTAGGCTGGATGTATTTTGTAGGTTCGGCTGCAACGGCGGGGGTTGAATTTACAGCCGCTGGAATACTTATGCAGCACTGGTTCCCGGATACGCCTATCTGGATTTGGTGCCTGGTCTTTATGGTCCTTCTGTTTGCATTGAATGCATTGACGACTAGGGGCTTTGCGGAAGCAGAGTTTTGGTTTGCGGGTATTAAAGTACTGGCGGTTGTCTTGTTTATCATCATCGGGTTTGCGGCCATTTTTGGTTTTATTCCGCTAGAAGATAGAACGACACCGTTTTTAACAAATTTAGCACCAACAGGCTTGTTCCCGGCAGGTATTGCGATTGTCTTTGTGACGATGATGAATGTTATTTTCTCTTATCAAGGTTCAGAGTTGGTCGGTATTGCGGCAGGTGAAACGGAAAACCCTGAAAAGAATATTCCAAAAGCAATTCGCACGATACTTATTAGAATTGTCATCTTCTACATTGCTTCGATTATCGTCTTATCGGCTATTTTCCCAGCATCTGAACTGGGCTTGTTAGCTAGTCCGTTTGTGACCTTGATGGAAATTGCGGGTGTTCCGTATGCAGCAGGAATTATGAATTTTGTTATTTTGACGGCAATTTTGTCAGTAGGTAACTCTTGTTTATACGCGTCAACACGTCTTCTTTGGGCAATGGCGAATGAAGGGATGGCTCCAAAGGTATTTGGTCGTCTTTCTAAGCGCAAGGTTCCACTAATGGCATTGATTTTCACAATGTCCTTCTCTTTGTTGTCATTGTTGACTAGTGTTATGGAAGCGGATGCGGTATTTATCTTACTAATGTCCATCGCGGGTATTTCGGTGACGATTTCTTGGATGGGAATTGCATTTTCGCAGTTTATGTTCCGCCGTCGTTATTTGAAAGCAGGTGGGAAACTGGAGAATTTAAAATATAAAGTTCCGTTTTATCCGTTTGTCCCGTTATTCTGTATTGCGTTTTGTTTGTTCATATTAGTCTTTTTGGCATTCGATCCGACGCAACGCATAGGTCTGTACTATGGTGTAGGCTTTTTCATCGCATGTATGCTGTTTTATAAGTTTAAATTAGAGAAAAAGAATAAGGTTGATCATGATATTCAAGTGGAACTTGTTAAATAAAGGAGTTAACTACTGCTATCAAAAACATTGATTGTCAGATCATAGAATAACGTAGTAAAAGATTGATGGACTTCGAAGCTTTTCAGGTGGTTATCTGTGCGGTAAATAGGGTATATGGTTGTTAATGAAGTTGAAACTGTGATTGAAAGCGCAAAAAGTAAAGGGGATGCTTGTTTTGAAAAAAGCATATAAAACAGAAGTTCTCCTCACCGCTGCCCAACAACAAAGAGTCAACCAAACGATCGGTGTTTGTCGATATGTCTACAACTTATATCTCCATACCGCACAAGAACACTATAAACAAACGAAGAAACACCTATCGGGGTATGACTTTTCTAAATGGCTGAATAATGTCCATACACAAGAAACCGATCAATGGATTAAGGAAGTTTCCAGTAAAGCTGTGAAGCAAGCCATTATAAACGGAGATAAGGCTTATCGAAATTTTTTTAAAAGGATAGCCAAATTTCCACGGTTTAAAAAGAAAAGAAATCAAGACGTAAAAGCCTATTTCCCGAAAAATAATGCGACTGATTTGCCAGTAGAACGCCATCGCATTAAAATCCCGACGATTGGCTGGGTTCGTTTAAAGGAAATGGGGTATATCCCGACGAATGCAACGGTCATAAACTGCACAGTGTCGCAAAAAGCCGGTCGATATTTTGTCTCTGTTTTATGTGAGGTTGAAGAAGTGAAAGAAGCCTATATCCCCGAGCATGATGGGATTGGCATTGATGTGGGCCTCCGTACTTTTGCAGTTTGTAGTCATCATGTCCGATTCGATAACATCAACAAGACTCAACCAGTTATTAAATTAGAGAAAAGCTTGAAGCGACAACAGCGGAAACTGAGTCGCAGTTATGAACAAAATAAGAATCGAAAGAGAGGTGACTTCTGCGCTAAAAACAGGCAGAAACAACTTCAAGTTGTTCAAAAATTGCACGCTAGACTAGTAAACATCCGACAAGAATACATTCGGTATGTGGTGAGTGTGTTGGTGAAAACCAAACCAATGTATCTCACGATTGAGGATTTAAACGTGAAAGGCATGATGAAAAATCGGCATTTATCTAAAACTGTTGCCCAGCAATGTTTTTCTGCTTTTCGAGCAATGTTGACGGATAAATGTCTTGAGAAGGGTATTGAACTGCGACTAGTAGATAGGTGGTATCCATCCTCTAAGCTTTGTTCAACTTGTGGTGTCAAAAAGACGAGACTCAGTCTTTCAGAGCGGATATTTGCCTGTGACAATTGTAATACGGTTCTTGACCGAGATGTTAATGCCAGTTTAAATTTGAAATGCGCAAAGGAATATACAATTATCACAGAACGGTAACGTGTATATGTAGGGTGGGCTACATCCGAATTTACGCCTGTGGAGTGCTATACCAACTGTAGTAGTGAGCAAGTGGCGAGGCGGGGTGCGAGGAAGCAGGAAATTGTCTAGCGTAGAAGAACTTACACTTTCTTCTATGTTTTTAGTAGCAGCATGGTTATGAGTGAATTCAGATGGGGTACCCCGTCCACGCTTCGAGCGTTATTATGCGAGCTTGTAAGTTGGGATAGTCGCACGTTGACGAAGGGAGAGCGGACATTTGCACCGAAAGTGGCTGAGAAGTTGAAGGGGTTAGATTACTTCCGTGATAATCCTAGTCACTTAGAATTACATGATGCAGGTTTGGGTCGTCAGGCAGTGACAGCTCTGTACAAACATCCGAAGGCGACAGAGACAATTGTACTGATTAGCCATTTTGATACGGTGTGGACGGAAGAATATGGCGTATTAGAGCCACTTGCATTTCATCCGGAAGAGTTGACGAAGAAGTTGCTAGAGCACAAGGAAGATTTGCCTGAATCTGCACGAATTGATTTAGAGTCCGGCAAGTATCTGTTTGGGCGTGGCACGATGGATATGAAGATGGGGCTTGCTCTGCACATGCAGTTAATTGAAAAAGCGAGTGTTGAACAATGGCCAATCAATCTGATATTGACAACAGTTCCCGATGAAGAGGTCAACTCGGCAGGTATGCGCGCGGCGGTAACAGAACTTGTCCGTATTCGTGAAGAACATGGTTTGACGTACAAGTTATTTTTAAATAGTGAGCCTTCCTTTTCGCAAAAACCGCTAGATATTGATGAATATATTTACTCGGGTACAATTGGGAAAATCATGCCAGCTGCATTATTTTACGGCAAGGAAACGCATGTTGGTGAACCTATGAAAGGTATGACTGCGAACTATATTGCATCATTTTTGACGCAACGTATGGAATGGAATCCATTGTTCCGTGAAACGGATCTTGGGGAAAGTACGCCTTTACCGGTTTCATTGCAACAAAAAGATTTAAAGCTACAATATTCAACGCAAACGCCGTACCGTGCAGTGGCATTATACAATGTCTTTCTATTAAAACGTACCGCGGCTGAAGTAATGGATTTGTTTGAACAAGTGGCGAACGAGGCGATGGATGCTTGCAACGACAGCTACACAATCATTTGTGATCGAGAGCGAGTGGCAGGCGTAGGGAGTGTAAGGGTGTTACGTTACGAACAACTTTTGGAACATGCCATAAAAAAACTTGGTTTGGAAGAAGTCGAACGTTGGAAACAAGAAGCACTCCAAAATGATGATTGGGATGACCGTGAAAAATCGCTTCGTATCGTCGATAATTTGATGATTCAATGCCAGGAGCTTGCGCCAGCAACCGTGTTGTTATACGCACCTCCTTATTATCCAGCCATAAACTCGTCGGATAACCCACTTGTCATTCAATCAATTGAGTTGATGAAGAAAGCGGCGGGGACATTCAATAACACAGTCGAGCAAATCCACTATTTTAATGGTATTTGTGATCTAAGCTATGTTAATTATGAAGACGATACAAACGGCTGGGCTGCATTCGAGAGCAATACACCAGTATGGGGCGATACGTATAGTATTCCTTTTGCGGACATGGCTAAGTTGAAAGCACCTGTTTTGAATGTAGGACCGTTTGGCAAAGATGCGCATCAACGTACGGAGCGCTTGCATGTCGATAGTGCCTTTGTTGAAATGCCGGTGATGTTAGAAACATTAATAAAGAGTATGTATCATGCGCATAAAAATAACGAGAAAATCACACACTAATACAAACAGGGATCTTCGTGAATAGCGAAGGTCTCTATTTTTTGTCTATATCTGTTAAGATAAAAGAAAAAAATGGTGGGTGAATCAAGTGAAAGAGCAAATATTGATTATTGAGGATGAAGAGAATATCGCGCGTGTTCTTCAACTTGAGCTTGAATTTGAAGGATATGTGACGGGTATTGCACATACGGGACCAGATGGCTTGATTAAATATCGTGAACAACAGTGGGATTTAGTGCTGCTCGATCTAATGTTACCGGGATTGAATGGTCTTGATGTGCTTCGTCGAATTCGTGCAACGGAGGCGACTACGCCAGTGATTTTATTGACAGCAAAAAATGATGTGGAGGACAAGGTAGCGGGGCTTGACCTAGGAGCGAATGATTATGTGACCAAGCCATTTGAAATCGGCGAACTACTCGCTAGGATTCGTTCGGCACTTAGATTTTCAAAAACGATTGGGCCTACAGTAACTAAGGATGAATATCTCCTTGAGTTCGCCGGTTTGTCTATCCATGAGCAGACACGCGAAGTGAAACGAAATGGGCGTTCCATCGAATTAACGCCACGAGAGTACGATCTTTTACTTCATCTGTTGAAACATCCGAACCAAGTACTGTCACGCGAACAGTTGCTAGACGCCGTTTGGGGGTACGATTATTACGGTGATACTAATGTCGTTGATGTGTATATTCGATATGTCCGAAAAAAAATCGAACAAGGAGAAAAAAGTACGCTTATCCAGACGATTCGGGGAGTTGGTTATGTTTTAAAGGAGCAAGCCAATGAGGCTTAAAACGAAGATCCACCTTTTTTCTACACTCCTTATGCTCGTCATCTTAGCATTGACGAACACAGGCATCTATTTTGTATACGAAAAATTAGCGTTTGACACAGAATATCATCAAGTGAAGATGCAGTCGGAAGACCTTATTGCTTCACTCAGCAGGATGACTGGACAAAATCCTGCAACGGTGCTCCGCGCCTACATTCCGCCTAACGGTGCAGTTCGTGTTCTTGATTCTACCGGCAAGGTAAAAGTTGAATCCCAATCGGTAGAAGGGATTGAGAGCTACCATCCTGAAATTGGACCCGTGGAAAAGTATTCAATTGGCGAATTTAATAAGACACCGGTAATGACTCTGAATATGCCAATCATATGGATAGATGGCGAAGTGGTCCAACTGCAAATGATTCAACAGTTGATCGATGTAAAACACAGCTTACGCCTACTCATGCTCATCCTCATGGGCGTGACCGTGATTGCAATGATCCCGATTACAGTCTCAAGCGTTACGCTTGGTCGTATCGTGATCCAACCAATTGATAACCTCATTAAAACGATGACCCAAAGTCGGCAAACAGGAACATATGAAAAGATAGATGTACCTGCAGAAGGGAAGGACGAAATGGCGCAAATGGGTCATGAGTTCAATGATATGATGGGTCAGCTTGAGAGCAACTTCAAAAAGCAAGAACAGTTTGTTTCAAATGCCTCGCATGAATTAAAAACGCCGCTCACGGTTATCGAAAGCTATGCTCGGCTTCTATCGCGGCGAGGTTTTGATGACCTTTCAGTGGCAGAAGAGGCAGTGGGGGCAATCCTTAGCGAATCCATACGTATGAAGGACATGATTATGCAAATGCTTCAACTTGCAAGAAATCAAGAACAAGTCGCATTTAACTTTGTGGAAACTGATGTCCATGCGTTGATTGAAAAGACCTTGCGACCGATGCGTCAAGCATACACACGGGATTTCATCCTAGAAGGGAATGGCCCCACCGTTGTTGTGACAGATCCTGATAAGCTTAGACAGCTTCTATTCATACTACTCGACAATGCACGAAAATACAGCGAACGGGAAATTAAAACAGTCGTTTCTGAAACTAAAGCTCACATTTCCATTGCTGTCACAGACTACGGAAATGGTATCCCAGAAGAAGCCCTCCCGCAACTTTTCGACCGTTTTTATCGGGTTCATGAAGACCGAAACCGGAAAACGGGAGGAACCGGTCTTGGACTAGCAATTGCAAAAGAACTTGCAGAGGGCCTCGGTGCGGAACTGAAAATCGAAAGTGTTGTTGGAATGGGAACCACTTTCCGAATCATTATTCCCAAACGGCAGATTCTCACCGATTTTTAATGTTCACCCCGTATGATGAACGAAAGGAGGCGAGTGGAATGCAAAATAATAAAATAAAGCCATGGTTCATACCTAGTCTTTTAACCATCGTTATCTTAACGGTGGGTGGATTATATATAGCAAGTTTAATCAACGAGAAGGAGCCAATAGCAGCTGATGATATTCGGACGCAGCTAGAGGATATGTATGGAGGGACGGTCGACCAAATTGCAATAGAAGGTGACATCTATAAAGTTGAAATGACGCGAAGTGGAGCCAGTTATTCAGCTAAAGTCGATGCAGTGACGGGAAGTGTTATATCGCTTTCTCAGACCAGTAAAATGACAGAAGAGATCCCGCAACCACATATGCTTTCCGAAGCCGAGGTTAAGGAAGTTCTTTTGAAGAAATACGCCGGAACAGCTAAACGAATTTCATTGAATACGGATAAGGAAGCGCCGGTTTACGAAGTAACGCTGTCGAAAGATCCGAAGTTTACACAAGTAACGGTTGACGCTATAACTGGTAATATAATCTCCGAAATTATGAAGGAAACGACAGGGGAAAATGCGCTCATTACGAAAGAACAAGCCATTAAAATTGCACTTGGACAACTGAAGGGTGAGCAAATAGAAGAAGTTGATGACTTCTCCTACGAAAAGACCGAAGACGGGGGCTATTACCTGATTGAAATAGATACAAAGGATGATCGCGAAGCCACCTTTCAAATCCACGCTATTTCGGGAAAAATAATTTCCGTCACGTGGGAGGAAAGTTAACTTCTCATTAAAATCTAATAATACTCTCAGTGTCTTCTCATCTTCGCGATGTAATATAAAGATAACAACAAAAGGAGGAGTTAAAAGATGAAGAAATGGATGATGATTCCGGTATTAGCCGGTGCGGTTATAGTAAGTGGAGTTTCAATGGTAGCAAATGCGGAGCAGGGTGTAGCGGTGACGCCAAAAGGGTTATTGACGACTGAGGAAGCGAAAGCAATTGCTTTAAACTCTGTCGATGGTAAAGTGACAAAAATAGAATTAGATCGTGAAAAATCAGGTGACATCTATGAAGTAGAGGTACAATCGAAAGGTATCGAATATGATCTCGATATCGATGCGCAAACGGGTAAAGTATTGCGTACAGAGAAAGACAACATGGATAATGATGATCAAGATGATAATGTCGTCCCCAATGGAAAGTACATTTCGGAAAAAGCGGCTATTGGAATTGCAATGAAACAAGCAAAAGGAACGGTAACTAAAGTCGAATTAGACAATGAAGATGGCCGTGTAGTTTACGAAGTCGAAATCAAAGACGGCACATACGAATATGATTTTGAAATCGATGCGGTTTCAGGGAAAGTGTTGAAATTTGAAAAAGACCATGAGGACAATGACGACGACCAAGATGACGATTAATTGACTATGAAAGAGGACTGTCCGGGAATAATCGGACAGTCCTTTTGCGCATAGCTTACTATAAAATTTCGTATGCCTTTCCAACTTCGGCAATTTCAGTAGGACCATCATAGTTCTGGCGAGCAGCCCCATGAATCTCTTCAATATCTCCGTGCAATGGCAAATGGGTCAGGACAAGCCTTTTGGCGCCTGCTAATCTTGCTAATTTCCCCGCTTCACTGCCGCCCATATGCCCTGGCGCTTTGCCAACATGCTCTTCATACAAATTCGCCTCGCTGATTAACAAATCTGTTCCTCGTGAGAAATCGACGAGCTCATCTCGCCATTCCGTATCGGCAGTTAGCACCATCGATTGATCGCCAACACTGAACCTCATGGCAAGACAGTGGACGGGATGAATTGTCTGGCAGAACGACACTTCGAATGGCCCAATTTGAACAACATCATCTTCCGAAATAGCAACGCCAACCGTTTGCTCCTTGTATGATAGCTTGTCAAAATTCTCTTGATCCTGATCATGTCCGTAAATCGGCAAAGCAGGCGCTGGTTTGCCGAGATAGAAATTAATGATCCGGCTAAATTGCAAGCTACCGATATCCGCAATGTGATCTGCGTGATAATGGCTGATGACGACCGCGTCTAATTTTTCTAAAGGCAAATAGTTTTGCAATGAGGAAAGAACACCACTACCACAATCCATTAAGCAATGAAATCCCTCGTGTTCAATTAAAAAAGATGACGTAGCACTATTGGCCTTCGGATAACCGCCCCAAATGCCGATGGGTGTGATTTTCATTACAGACATCCCTTCTATATTGTATTTTTTATGTTACTTGCATTGTACCCAGTTGAAAGTTTGGATTTCAAGGTGGAAGTCACTGAAGCGTTACCAAGGGAAAAAACATGACTCACCTTCCTTAGTAGGCAAGTCATGTTTTTAGCAATCATCATTATTCAAACCGATCAATTAATGCATTTAATGAATGTGCTACTTTTTGAAGATCTCCACTCATCACTTCTAATGTGCCCATCGCTTTTGTCTGGTCTTCTGTGGAGCCCGCCACCTCAAGAGTTTGACTAGCTGTATTACTGACAAATCCTTTTATTGTTTCAACTGCTGCGAGAATTTCCTCTGAGCCTGCTGACAATTCTTCCGTAATTGCAGAAGTATCTTGAATGTCGTCATTGATCCTGCTAATGGTTGTCACAACATGCTCCAGCATTGTACCAATACCTTGTACAGCCTCTGTTCCATCGGCTACTTTTGTAGAAGTCGCAACCATCACATTGCTGAACTCATCTGTAACTTGTTCAAAATTGTTGATGAGTGCTCTGATTTCTTCAGCAGATTGCCTTGATTGTTCAGCCAATCGCCTCACTTCATCAGCAACGACGGCAAACCCTTTGCCGGATTCACCAGCGCGTGCGGCTTCAATCGCGGCGTTTAAAGCAAGTAAGTTTGTTTGCTCGGCAATGCCTGTCATAACCTGTGTGATTTCTTGAATTTGTTTGGATTGGCCACTCAGTTCATCCACCTTTTCTCCTGTTTGGTAGACCATCTGTTGTACATCTTGAATTTGTTCAACGGCTCGTTTTGAATCTTCATACCCTTTTCGAATGAAAGTAGTAACGTCGTTGGAGAAATTTGACATATCATTCCCGGAGTCGGCAATTTTTTGAATACCAATTGACATTTCTTCCAAAGCAATGACGGATTCCTCGCTGTTTTGTAACGATTGTGCACTGCCTTCGGCTAATTCCACCATGCTTGTGTTGATCATTTGATTGGCTGTCATTGTTGCCTCGATAGTCTCAAAAAGTTGGGTAGATGAGCGCAAGACCTGATTGGAATGACTAGTCATCTCATTGATGACTGTACTAAGTTGTGCATGTGAGGTTAAAAATGACTTAGCCAATGCTGAGATTTCATTGTCCGAACGAAATTGAATACGATTTACTTTTTCGGAGGAGATTGTCCATTTTCCTTCGGCAAAATCCTCGAGTGCCTCGCTGACAACGCCAAGAGGAGCTAACGTTTTTCGTGTGTAAATGTAAAATATAGCCGATAAAATTATAATGACGATCAGAAAAACGAGTCCTATGAGGGGTATGGTAGTTTTTAGTAGGTTGTTTTGAATCCCCGCGACATCCTCGGCAGAAATGTCGACCGCCAAAATCCCTATGATTGCTCCCGTACTATCTTTAATTGGCGCAAAGGCGGATAAATACTTCCCGAATTCTGGATCATCAATTACCTTTGTGCTGACGGACTCGCCAGCGAAAACAGGGCTAACGTCGTCATATGTAGTCCCTGTAGTTGGCTGTCCAATGGTTGCCGCACCCTTTGCATCTTTTGGATAGCCATCTATCATGATCTCTACAGCGTTTGTATCTGCTTTCAATGCGTACACATAAAGGACTCCAGTGCTATCCAATAAATTGACGAGCTGATTGCGCAAATCCCAATAGGTGTCACTTTCAGTTGGCTGTTCCAAAAATTGTTTGTACTGATCACCATCGATTTGGCTTGCTAAGTGATCGACTGTTGTCACTGCCTGACTTCTAACAGAATCCTGAACAGTTTTAAGGGTGCTAAATGTGAATAAAATAGAAACTGCCACAAACAGGCACAGCATAATGCTAACTAGAATTAAAGACATTTTTGTACTTAGTGATTTACGTTTCATCTTCTACCTCATCCCTATAATAGTCTAGTCGATTTTATACTCGCAAAGTAATTACTATTAATATCGGTATGGATTGAATTATTTTGAGGTACCTAGCTACTAAAAGATATTAAACTTAGTGAATATCGTAGGGGTAAAGTGTTGGCGATTGATTCCGACGTACTATCGGTAATGGGCATAAGTTCACGGACATTTCCGTATTATTCGGATGTTACTAGTTGAAAGGCTTCCGAATCAATTGTACTAATACTATAAAACCATACTATTTAAATAAAGCGAATAACTTTTGTTACCGAGTTTGAAGGTAGTGAAAATAAGTTGGAAGTTTGCTTGGTGAAGTATTTTATTGTGGCCCAATATTCTTCATATTTGATTTATTTGTTTTGCTATTTAAGTAAAGTGTAATATATTATATACTGTTGACTACTCAAGAAATCAGTGTTTTTTTTCTGAATACTTCTTAAGTGATTAACAGTTTGGAAGGGGTTTCTTATGGACACGAAAAGAAAGGGTTTATTCCAAAAGTTCTTAGATATGGTGGAGAAAACAGGGAATAGACTTCCGCATCCGGTAACGTTGTTCGCGGGATTGGCATTGCTCGTTCTCGTTCTATCCTGGATTGTTTCGTCATTTGGGTTAACGGTCGAACATCCTGGTAAGCCGGGGGAAATGATAGAGGTTAAAAACCTGCTTAGCGGGGAAGGCATCGAATACATATTTACAAAAATGACGGCTAACTTCGTTGGATTCGCACCTCTTGGTGTGGTTCTGTTAACAATGCTTGGGATCGGTCTTGCAGAAGGTTCCGGTTTCATTAGTGCAGTGTTACGTGGTTTTGTTATGTCTGTACCTAAACGATTGATTACTGCAGGACTTGTGTTTGCTGGTGTTATGTCAAGCGTTGCTTCAGATGCGGGATACGTTGTATTACCGCCGCTTGGAGCAGTTATTTTCGCGGCAATCGGGCGTCATCCGTTGGCGGGTCTTGCTGCAGCATTTGCTGGGGTTTCTGGAGGATTTAGTGCGAATTTGTTTCTCTCAGGGACAGATGCATTGCTTGGTGAACTGACGATTTCTGCGGCACAGATCATAGATCCGGCCTATGCGGCAAATATGAATATCGCCATGAACTACTTCTTCATTGCGGCTTCTGTCTTTGTATTGACATTCGTTGGAGCGTGGGTGACAGAGAAAATTGTTGAACCACGTCTTGGTACATACACAGGCGAATTCCGTGAGAAAATGGAAAAACTTACGGCGATAGAGAAAAAAGGTCTTGTTTGGGCGACGATTTCAATTGTTGTTGCAAGTATCCTATTTGCATTGCTTATTCTTCCTGAAGGTGCGCCACTGCGTGGGGTAGAAGGCGAGATGCCGATTATCCGCTCTCCGTTCATGAGTTCGTTGGTACCGATTATCGCGATCTTGTTCTTCATTCCAGGACTGGTTTACGGTAAAGTGACGAAAGTGATTAAGAGTGACCGAGATGTTGCGGCGATGATGTCTGCAACGATGGCGGCGATGGGTATGTTCATAGTCCTGTCATTTACAGCGGGCCAATTCGTATCCTTTTTCACAGAGTCCAATATGGGTCTTATGATTGGCGTTTACGGGGCTCAATTCCTTAATAGCATTAACTTGACGGGAATTCCGCTTATTCTGACGTTCATCCTGATTTCGGCATTCATCAACTTGTTCATTGGAAGTGCGTCTGCTAAATGGGCGATGATGGCTCCGGTATTTGTCCCGATTATGATGCAGCTGGGTTATTCGCCTGAGTTAACACAAATGGCGTACCGCATTGCCGATTCTTCGACAAATATCATTTCACCGCTCATGACGTATTTTGCGATTATTATCGCATTTGCACAGAAGTACGATAAGAAAATGGGGATCGGAACACTTATTTCCGTCATGTTCCCATATAGTATGTTCTTCTTATTATTCTGGACGTTGACACTTGTTATCTGGATGTTATTCGGTCTCGATTTAGGACCAGGTTCAGGAATTTACTATCCATAATTATTGATGGTTCATTATCCTATTATTGATGAAAAACGTGAATGTTTCGACATTCACGTTTTTTGCGTATTCAGAGGATATCCTATGGTATTCTAAGTTTTATGCAAGAAAAACAGTAAGTGAATGTGTGGAAAATAGTAATGAGGGGGTCTTTTATCATGGAAGTATTAGAGTGGTTGGTTGGTCCGGCGAACGATTTTATTTGGACATATATACTGATTGGTGCTCTTTTGGCAATTGGTACTTACTTTTCGGTTCGTACGAAATTCGTCCAAGTACGGTTGTTTGGCGAGATGTTCCGTTTGGTCGTTGAGAAAAAAGAGAGTAACGATGGTGTTTCTCCGTTTCAGGCGTTTACAATTAGTGCGGCATCTCGGGTAGGGACGGGCAATATTACCGGCGTCGCGTTGGCAATTGGCGTCGGGGGGCCTGGAGCGGTATTTTGGATGTGGGTTATCGCAATTATTGGGATGGCGACAGCATTCGTAGAAAGTACGCTTGCACAGGTGTACAAAGTGAAGGACGGCGATACTTTTCGAGGTGGGCCCGCGTATTATATGCAAAAGGCACTTGGACTTCGGAAACTTGGGATTGTGTTTGCGATTCTTTTGACGTTCTGCTTCGGCTTTATTTTTAATGCGGTACAGTCGAATACGATTAGCCAATCGTTCACGGATGTTTTTGGTATTCCTGAATGGCTAATTGGTACCGGATTGGTTCTACTAACGGCAGTGATCATTTTTGGCGGCGTGAAAAGGATTGTCAAAGTTACGCAGATGATTGTTCCTGTTATGGCGATTCTCTACATACTTGTTGCGGCTTACATCGTGATCGCGAACATTACGGACGTACCGGCAATGTTCAAATTGATCGTTGAGCATGCTTTCGGCATTCAGGAAATGGTCGGCGGCGGTATCGGTGCAGCTATGATGCAAGGAATTCGACGAGGGCTGTTTTCGAATGAGGCAGGGATGGGGAGTGTGCCGAACGCGGCAGCTACTGCAAATATCTCTCATCCAGCGAAGCAGGGACTTGTTCAAAGTCTTGGTGTCTTTTTCGATACAATCATTATTTGTTCAGCTACTGCATTTATTATTCTGTTGGCCGACCTTTACGGTACTGGAGCGAAGGATGGAATCATTTTGACGCAAGCGTCGATGGCTGTGCACGTAGGGGCATGGGCTCCGTATTTCATCGCAGTTGCCATTATGTTTTTCGCGTTTAGTTCGATTATAGGAAATTACTATTATGGTGAAACCAATATCGAATTTATCAATGCGAATAAATCATGGATGACGGTTTACCGTGTTGCTGTACTTGGTATGGTGATGTTCGGTGCAATGGCAAAAGTTAGCGTTGTTTGGAGCATGGCGGATTTATTCATGGGGATGATGGCGATTTTGAACTTGATTGTCATTCTATTACTTGGTAAAGTCGCATTTAAAGTGCTGGATGATTTCACGATTCAACGTAAAAAAGGGTTGAATCCAACATTTAAAGCAAGCACGGTACCGGGTCTTACAGGTGCTGAGTGTTGGGAAGATCGACCGTCTGAAAAGCTCCACAATTAAAATTGCAAGTGAAGCGAGTTTTTCCTCTATTTAGTTGAGGAAAGACTCGCTGTTTTTGTTGTATAGAAAGCATCTATTTCGATGGGTTTTACTAGCACATCATCAAATACGTTTGTCATCAAGGCTTTTTGTGTACTCTAGTAATCAGTAACGCTCTCAAAAGTTAGAATTATTTGTATAAACTGACGAAAAACTGTTTTTTGATATTCGACCTATGGTAAGTTGTTGGTTAGAGGATTTACAAAAAAGAATTAATGGGGGGAAATAATAAGACAGCGATTCATTATGTTGGTTGTCATTTTTGGGGTGCCTTTTAGTAGAATGATTAAAATCGAGGATTGCAATGTTACTATTTGAAGAGAATAGGAGATGGGGTAAATTGGAACAAAAACAGACGAAACCTAATATTATTTTTATTATGAGTGATGATCATGCAGCGCATGCGATGAGTTGTTATGGCAGTAAAATTAATGAGACGCCTAATCTTGATCGTATTGCCGATGAAGGTATACGTTTTGATAATGCTTTTTGCACAAACTCAATTTGTGCACCGAGTCGTGCTGCAATTTTGACAGGTCGCTATAATCATATGAATGGCGTTAAAACACTAGGTGATAAATTTGATAGTAGGCAACAAACAGTTCAAAAGATCTTGCAGGACGATGGTTACCAAACTGCACTCATTGGAAAATGGCATCTAGGTCACGGAGGGATTCATAATCCGACTGGTTTTGATTACTGGAACGTGCTTCCGGGTCAGGGGGTGTATCATGATCCCCAGCTTTACGAAATGGGCGAAAAGAAAGTGTACGAAGGATATGTAACAGATATTCTCACGGATCTTTCGTTAGATTGGATGAAAGGTAGACATAAAGATAAGCCGTTCATGTTGATGTGCCATCATAAAGCGCCACATCGCCCATGGGATCCCGATAAGAAGCATGCACATATGTACGAGGATGTTCATATTCCGGAGCCGGAAACATTTAATGATGATTATTCAAATCGTTCGGAAGCCGCAAAAGAAGCAAAAATGAGAATTGATCGAGATCTGACTGAAAGAGATTTTAAAGTTACACCACCCGAGCATCTATCTGATCAAGAGTTGAAAAGTTGGAAGTATCAGCGTTATATTAAAGATTATTTGCGTGTGATTGCTTCTATTGATGATAATGTTGGGAGAATACTTGATTATCTAGATGAAGAAGGATTGACTGAAAACACAATGGTCATTTATACATCTGACCAAGGTTTCTTCTTAGGGGATCATGGTTGGTTTGACAAGCGGTTTATGTACGAAGAATCACTTAGAATGCCATTTATTGTGCGCTACCCACGAGCAATTCAACCTGGAACTGTCACAAAAGATTTTGCGCTTAATGTGGATTTTGCAGAAACCTTCCTCGATTATGCGGGAATTGAAGTGCCGGAAGAAATGCAAGGGACGAGCTTACGTCCAGTTATGGAAGGAAACACTCCGGATGATTGGCAAACATCAATGTATTATCGATACTGGGAACATTTGAGTAGTGAACATAAGGTCGGTGCACATTACGGAGTACGCACAACAAGATATAAACTTATTTATTATTATGGTGAAGCGTTGGGCGCATCGGATGCGGTTGATGAATCAAGGACACCGGAGTGGGAATTATTTGATTTAGAGAAAGATCCATATGAAATGAATAATGTTTATAGTGATCCGAGTTACAGTGAGACAGTAGTCACATTAAAAACCGAACTGTATCGTTTGAAAGAAGCAGTGGCGGATTATGAATAAATAGAGTTGTTATTGTATCATTTCAAGAAAGGCGAGAGATGAAGATAGGAATGCCTGCCGATTAACCATTTACTTGCTTAATGCATAAGTAAGCGAAGGCTTGAAAACCACCTTCTTCTCTAAACCATATTCATCTTGCTTTCGGCGAAATATTCACGACATCAATACAAAGGTGCAAGCATAGCTAGAAACGACTTCGTCATTTCTAGCTATGCTTTTTTTCGGTCATCTAATTTGATTCGTTATTCATTCTAGATGATATGCCAATGTGTCTGGAGTAAATTTCTAGCGTAAAAGTCACATCTCCTCAGGTGCTACCATTCCTAATAATCGCAAAGCCTCTTTCAAGACAGTGGCCGTACAGCTGATTAGCGAGATTCGATAAGGTAGGTGATCGGCGTCTGACAACACTTGGACATTGCCATAAAAGGAGTTGAAGGCTTGTGCAAGATCAACTGCATATTTTGCGATGAAGGAAGGATCCACATGGTCTGCAGCTCGTTTGACGACTTGTGGGAACTGCTCGAGTGTTTTCACGATCTCCCATTCAAAATCATTGACTTCGCCCACTGTAAAAGCAGTTGCTTCTCCAGCTTTTCTGAGCACTGCATAAGCCCGTGCGCATGCATATTGGACATAAGGACCAGTTTCACCCTCTGTTTGGAGCATGGTCGCCAGATCGAACTCGATATCATGTTTTCGATGCTGCTTTAGATCACTGAATAGGATAGCGCCAACACCAATGGCTTGAGCGATCTCTTTTTTATTCGATAAATTAGGGTTTTTCTCTTCAATATTTTTGTGTGCAAGTTTGATAGCATCGTTTAGCACTTCTTCCAATAACACGATTTTGCCTTTGCGTGTGGACATCTTCTTGCCATCCTGCAAAATCAGTCCGAAAGGGATATGCTCGATTGTATCTGCCCAGTCGTAGCCCAGTTTGCTGAGCACCTGTTTCACTTGTGTGAAGTGTAGACTTTGTTCATTACCCACGATGTATAGGGATTTTACAAAATTATACGTTGTTTTTCTATCAATAGCAGCGCTCAAATCACGAGTAGCATATAATGTCGCACCATCTGATTTTTTAATCAAACAAGGCGGTATGTCTTCGCCAAGCTCGACGACTAACGCACCATCCGACTCCGCCAACAATCCTTTGTTAGCTAACTCGTTGACGACGGGCTCCATTTTGTCGTTATAGTAAGCCTCCCCGTTATACGAATCGAAGGTAATCCCCAGCAAATCATAAATGCGTTGAAACTCTTTCAATGATTCCGATTTAAACCATTTCCATAAGGCAAGTGCTTCCGTATCGCCGTCTTCTAGCGCTTTGAAAGCAGCTCTACCTTCATCATTCAGCGAATCGTCTAGCTCTGCCTCTTTATGGAAACGGATGTATAGTTTCAATAGCGTTTGAATTGGTGCTTGTTGGACTGCTTGCTCACTGCCCCATTTTCGATACGCTGTCAGTAATTTACCGAACTGCGTTCCCCAATCCCCGATATAATTAATTTTCACTGGCTTGAAGCCATTTTTTTCGAGCAATAAAGCAATCGAATTACCGATGACAGTAGAACGCAGATGTCCCATAGAGAACGGCTTGGCAATATTAGGGGAAGACAAATCAATCGTCACGATTCCGCCATTGCCATCATTGTTGGAACCGTACGCTGTTGATTGCGTGTGGATTGTTTGTAGTAAAGAGTCGGTAATGACAGAACGATTCACAAAGATATTCACATATCCACCCACAGCTTGTGCTTTTGAGATGAGTGGATGATGGATTGCTTTTGCTAGTTCTTCGGCAATGCTAACAGGTGATTTTCTAAGTTCCTTGGCAAACGGGAAACAAGGTAGAGCTAAATCGCCTAGATGTGTATGGGTAGGCCGTTCAAGCATACTTTCGTTTAGTGGAATCGGACTAAATTGTTGTAGCACTTGCAAGATATCTTTTTTCATCGCTAACACTCCCTCTATTTAATTGAACAAAAAAAGCCCTCGCCTCAAATTAATGAGACGAAAGCTTAACTTCCGCGGTACCACTCAAATTGCCCGTAAAGGGCCACTTTCTCATAACGGCGAGACACCGGCTACACAAGCATCTTCGAAGTGCGGTTCACAAACATTCTTTACCGGGCTCTCATCGTCCCCAGTTTGCTGAAAAAGAAATGAAAGCTACTCTCTTCATCATAGATATTGTATTTGAATGTAGCAAAAAGGTGATGGGCTGTCAACAGAATATTGACTAGAAAATTTTTTCGATTTTAACATTTTGTGAATAACTTTTTCTTTTTTACAGTAATGCCGATGATGGCGGTTTTGCTAATGTGGAAAAGTTATCTGTGGATATGTGGATAAGCACTTGTTTATCGATTGGGAAAACTTTCTACCTATTTACGTGTGAACCACAACATGTTAGGGTATATAAAGAAAACAAGGCACTACATATAGTATTGAACGAGGAAATGGTACCGACACCGGTTTAAAAGGGAATCCGTCATCATGGAGCTGTCCCCGCAACTGTAAACGCCGACGACCGCCAAATAAGCCACTGTGGAGAATTCTATGGGAAGGCCAAGGCAGGAAGGACGAAGCGTGAGCCAGTAGACCTGCCACTCATCGTTAAGCGACACTTTCTTCGGGGGTTGAGAGGTGGAGGCGAAAAGGATGCTTTTTATTTGTATGCGTCTGATTCCGTTTCCAGCACTCAACCCATGGGCGATAAGCTCTACCGACAAGGTGGACCTGTCGCCTTTTCATTTTAGTCAGCCTAGGTTCAACCCCGGCTGACTAAAATGAAAGCCTCCGGCGGATGTCACAGATCTTTTAGTGGAATTTATCGAGCAAGCTCGATAAAGATCTGGACACAAATACGCCAAAGCGTATTTGATATGAAAAACAACTAAGAATTTAAACGATACGATACGTAATATTAATAGAAGGAGATGGTTCGTATGACAATTCAAATCGCAAAAACGAACATGGATCATGTTTTGGACGCATTACAAAGTGAATTTGGAGTAGCGCAAGTAGAAGCACTTGTCATTGCAAGTGAACGGTGGCAGCAGAAATATCCGGAGGGTTCTGAGTCTGAATGGGCGAAAGCGATGACATTAGAATCATTGAGTAATTTGGATGAAGCGTCGACTTATTGGACGTTTGTTGCAGCACGTATTCACCTCCATGATGTTTACGCTCGCCAGGAGCAACAACGCGGTGCGAAGGTCTATACAGATTTCGCTGACAATGTTTCTCGCCTTGTTGAGCAAGGGTTATACACACCAGTATTAACAGAAAAATATTCACGCGAAGATCTTGAGCATCTTGGTCAATTGATTGAACCTGAACGGGACAAGCTATTTACATATATCGGATTGAAAACATTGATGGACCGCTATGTTGCGGTTGATTACAACAAAAAATCAGTTGAACTTCCGCAGGAGCGTTGGCTGGTCATTGCGATGACGCTGATGCAAGATGAGACTGTAAATCGCCTGGACAAAGTAGGGGAATCGTACTGGGCAATGAGTAATTTGTACATGACAGTGGCGACGCCAACGTTGTCGAATGCAGGGAAACCGCATGGCCAGCTTTCGAGCTGCTTTATCGACACGGTCGATGATTCTTTGCAGGGCATTTACGACAGTAATACGGACGTAGCGAACTTGTCGAAATATGGTGGCGGCATCGGCGTTTACATGGGGAAAGTGCGCAGTCGTGGCGCATCGATTCGTGGGTTTAAAGGTGCATCGAGCGGTGTTCTTCCGTGGATTAAACAGCTGAATAATACGGCAGTTAGTGTTGATCAGCTTGGCCAACGCCAAGGGGCAATTGCGGTTTACTTGGATGTTTGGCATAAAGACATCTTCACATTCCTTGACCTGAAGCTGAATAATGGAGACGACCGTCTGCGTGCGCATGATATTTTCACAGGTGTTTGCCTACCGGACATTTATATGGAACAAGTGGAAGCGCGTGGTGAGTGGAATCTATTCGACCCACATGAAGTTCGTACAATCATGGGCTACTCCCTTGAGGATTTTTATGATGAAACAAAAGGGACAGGTTCTTTCCGTGAGAAATATGAGGAATGTGTCAACCATCCTACTTTGAGCAGAGAAACGGTTCCAGCTATCGACCTAATGAAACGCATTATGCGTAGCCAACTCGAAACAGGCGTGCCTTTCATGTTCTATCGCGATGAAGTCAATCGTGCCAATGCGAACAAGCATGAGGGAATGATTTATTCATCAAATCTTTGTTCGGAAATCATGCAAAATATGAGCGCAACAAAATTTGAATCAGTTACATTGGAAGACGATATCGTTGTTACGCGTTCAAAGCCTGGCGATTTCGTCGTTTGTAACCTTTCATCCATCAACTTGGGTCGTGCTGTTCCAGCAAGCGTTTTGGAAAGACTTATTACAATCCAAGTACGTATGCTAGATAACGTCATCGATCTGAATAAAATCCCAGTTGTCCAGGCACAACGGACGAATTCTCGTTATCGTGGAATCGGCCTTGGAACATTCGGCTGGCATCATCTGCTGGCGCTACAAAACATTCAATGGGAATCCAATGAAGCAGTGGATTATGCTGATAAATTATATGAAAAAATCGCCTTTTTAACAATCAAAGCTTCTGCGGAACTGGCGAAGGAAAAAGGGGCTTATCCATTATTTGAAGGCTCTGATTGGCAATCCGGGTTTTATTTCGAAAACAAGGGTTATGATTCGAAGGAATGGCGTGAACTGCGCATTGACGTGGCGACAAATGGTGTGCGTAATGGCTATTTAATGGCGGTTGCACCAAATAGCTCTACATCTGTGATTGCGGGGTCAACGGCATCCATCGATCCAATCTTCAAGCCTTTTTATCATGAAGAAAAGAAAGACTATAAATTGCCAGTAGTCGCGCCTGATCTCAATCACAACACCTATGATGTCTACCGTCGTTCTGCTTATATCGTCGATCAGCGTTGGTCGATTAAACAGAACGCGGCAAGACAGCGTCATATTGACCAAGCGATTTCTTTCAACTTGTATGTACCGAATTCGATTCGTGCTTCAGTGCTGCTTGAGCTTCATGTGCAAGCTTGGAAGTCGGGCATGAAGACGACGTATTACACGCGTTCAACTGCAACGGATATTGAAGAGTGTGAATGGTGTCATTCCTAATTGCTTACGCTTCTTGGAGCGGAAATACCCAAGAAGTTGCTGACATGATTGAGGAAGTATTGGTCAACGAAAATATCAAAGTAACAACGTATCGAATTGGTGGGGGTGTCATGCCGAACCCCCGCCATTTCGATGCGCTAATTATCGGTTCATTTACATGGGATAAAGGTGCAACGCCTGATGAAGTGAAGGATTTCGTCGCAGACGTTGGTTATAAACCGGACAATGTCTACGTTTTCGGAACGGGAGATACACAATTTGGCGGCGACGAGTTGTTCTGCCATGCCGCCGTGAAGTTGGCACGATTTTACGGGTCTAGCTATGAGCCTTTAAAAATTGAACAAAGCCCACGTGGCGTGCAACAATCAACAGTCATCGAATGGTCGAAAGGGGTCATCAAGCATTGGAAAAACTTACACGAGTAAAGGTATTAGAACCCGCAAATCCAAATAAATCAACCGCTATATTTGGTGGTAAAGCGAGCGGAATTCTTAACTGGAACGATCTAGCACATCCACATTTCTATACATTACGACAACGGATTCGTTCGCTGTTCTGGACCGCCAACGAGGTAGACATGACGCAGGACGTTAAGCAATTCTCGTCACTAACGAAGCCAGAACAAGATGCATTTCTAAAAATTATTGGCTTGCTAGCAACGCTTGATGGTCCGCAAACAGATATTGCGGCGAAAATTGCCCAGTATACAACCGATCCTTCTGTGAAATCACTGATGGCAACCATTGCTGATCAGGAAAGCGAGCATAATCATTCGTACGCTTACGTTTTGTCCTCTGTGACAACGTTAGATAAGCAGATGGCGGCATTCGAAATGGGACGTACGGATGAAGTACTGATGCGTCGTAACGAAAGAATTGTCGATGTTTATAATGAATTTGCCGAGAATCCGACAATTGAGTCAGCATTGAAAGCGATGGTCTATACGACATTGCTGGAAGGTCTATTCTTTTATAGCGGCTTCGCATTTTTCTACAACCTAGCACGCAACCAAAAAATGGTTGGTACATCGACAATGATTTCTTATATAAATCGCGATGAGCTCCAGCACGGAAAAGCAATTAGCGACGTTTTCCGTGCAGCACTTGCAGAAAATCCAGAACTGAATACCGATGTATTTACTGAATGGATTTACGACCAATTCAAGCACTCTGTTGAGCAAGAAGTTGCATGGAGTCGTTATGTGTTAGCTGATATAGATGGTATTGACCTGACTGAAATGGAAGGCTACGTGAAATATCGTGCCAATAAAATGCTGCGTATGCTAGGACTTAGTGAAATCTATCCAGAATTCACCGATAATCCGATGAAATGGATTCGTGCTTACGTCGACAGCTTTGATGATACGAAAACAGACTTCTTTGAGCAGACTTCAAGGCAGTATGTGAAAACTAGTGATTTGAATGGTTTTGATGATCTATAATCTTAAAGAGCTGTCCCAAAAGTTAGTTTGCACTAACTTTCGGGACAGCTCTATTTTTATATATCGCGGGAAGTTCACTTTCCATTCCCGGACAAACGCCATTGGAAACTTATCGATCAATTGCCGGAGGATATCGATCAATTGGGAGAACTTATCGATCATTTCCGCACGGTTATCGATCAATTGGGCAGAGTTATTGTCATTTCGGGATCTTAGACTCATCGTTTGGACACGATCAAAAATTTTTTCACCTCTTTTAAATTGTGAAAAATTTATGACAGTAGTTGGAATGTGATATACATCACATTTTTCGATATAGCTATCGACTATGCTGTAAGTAGAAAAACATTCACACAGTTAGTTCGTCATGCAAACCGTCATTATTGATAACTAGGGCAATCCCTAGTAGGAACAATGACAGTATGTACGTATGCTTAACAGTGAGAATGGTTCTCGCTAAATTGATTAGGGGAGGAAAACAAATATGAGTCAACTTACACTTGAAACACAAGTTTGTGATATCGTCACGGCAATTCCTCAAAGCGCCGATTTATTTAGAAGTCTGCGTATCGATTTTTGCTGCGGTGGGAAAATTCCGCTGAAAGATGCCGCGGAAGAACGTAATCTTAGTCCGGAAGAAGTTTTGCAGAGTGTCCAAAAAATAGAAGAGAAACGAGAGCAAGTTGCCAGCACGCACCCGACTACATTCGGTAACAGAACGCTCGTCTCTTATATTCAAGAAAAGTATCATGCGGGCCTACGAGAAGAGCTACCACAGCTAGCGCCTTATATAACGCGAGTCGTTAAAGTCCATGGAGAAAAACATCCCCATCTAATCCGTATTCAAGAAATCTATAAGGAATTACGTGCAGAGCTTTTAGAGCACACAGCTGACGAAGATAAAAATGTATTTCCAGTCATTCTTGAATTTTTGGATAACCCAACGCCTGAACTAAAAGAACAAGTAAAACCGCATGTCATGGAATTGGAAGCAGAGCACGAACACGCAGGTGAATTATTGTTTGAAATTCGTGATCTAACCAACAACTACACACCACCAGAAGAAGCTTGCGGTACTTACCGTGTTGTTTACGCGCGCCTTGCACAGCTCGAAAAAGATACATTTGAACATGTCCATCTTGAAAATAATGTTTTATTTGACCGAGTGCGTGCAGCAATCTAATGAATTGACAAAAAACCACCACTTGGTGGTTTTTTTGTCGAATGAGGGAACTCGCTATGCGATATAGGATATTCCCTAATAGGAAGTGGGTAGAATACTCTTTAGAATTTAGGGTATATGAATGGACATAGTGATGAAATCCCTCATTGGTTCATTATTCTGAAAAGGAGTGAGTTTTCTCGATGAAGAAAAAAAGTGTACTGGAAAGTGGACTACGATACTTCAAGCCTGTTGAACGTTACTCAGGGAATTGGTCCATTTTAGAAGAAAAAAGCCGTGATTGGGAAAATATGTACCGTCAACGTTGGTCACATGACAAAGTAGTTCGAACAACACATGGTGTAAACTGTACGGGGTCATGTAGTTGGAAGGTTTTTGTTAAAAACGGCATTATCACTTGGGAAAATCAGCAGATTGATTACCCTTCATGTGGACCTGATATGCCTGAATTTGAGCCGCGTGGTTGCCCTCGTGGTGCTTCATTTTCTTGGTATGAATACAGCCCACTTCGCGTGAAATACCCTTATATACGTGGGAAATTGTGGCGCATGTGGAGTCAATCGCTTTCAGAACATAATGATCCCGTGAAAGCATGGGCGAGTATTGTGGAAGATCCTGAAAAAGCGAATGAATACAAAAAGGCTCGCGGAAAAGGCGGACACGTCCGTGTCAATTGGCGAGATGCGACGATGCTTATTTCAGCGCAGCTCATTTATACAATTCAAAAATATGGCCCAGACCGTATCGCAGGATTTACACCCATTCCGGCGATGTCGATGGTTAGTTATGCCTCAGGTGCTCGCTTTATCTCACTTCTTGGGGGAGAAATGCTTAGTTTCTATGACTGGTACGCGGATTTACCGCCAGCTTCTCCACAAATTTGGGGTGAGCAGACAGACGTTCCTGAATCGAGTGACTGGTTTAATGCGGGCTACATTATTATGTGGGGATCGAACGTTCCATTAACACGAACGCCAGATGCTCACTTCATGACAGAAGTACGCTACAAAGGAACAAAAGTAGTCTCCGTCGCACCGGATTACGCGGAAAGTGTTACACATGCGGATGATTGGATTGCCGCGAATCCTGGTACGGATGCAGCCGTTGCACAAGCAATGACGCATGTTATTTTGGATGAGTTTTATGAAAAACGAAAAGAACCGATGTTCTTGAACTATGCGAAACAATATACGGATATGCCGTTCTTAATCATGCTGGATGAGCATGAAGGTTCATACAAAGCAGGTCGTTTCTTACGGGCAAGTGATCTGGGTAGCACATCTGAGCATGCAGAATGGAAGCCAGTCATTTTCGATGAAACAACAAATGAAATCATCGTTCCAAACGGCACAATGGGTCAGCGTTGGGAAGAGGATACGAAATGGAATCTAATTCTCGATAACGCAGACGGCTCGCGTGTAGAACCTGCGCTATCTGTTGCAGAACATGACGCTGAGTGGACTGAAATGGTGTTCCCATACTTTGATAATATCGCGAATGGTACATTTAAACGCCCGATTCCTACGAAAAAAGTAACATTTGCAGATGGCACAGAAAGACTTGTCGCAACAGTTTACGATTTAATGCTCAGTCAATATGGCGTTCGTCGTATCGGTAGTGAGTTAGAAGCGACTGGCTATGATGATGTTAACTCCATTTATACACCTGCTTGGCAGCAAAAAATCACTAATGTAAAACCAGAACTTGTGACACAAATCGCACGCGAATTTGCCCAGAACTCTCTTGATACGGGCGGTCGTTCCATGATTATTATGGGCGCTGGTATTAATCACTGGTTTAATAGTGACACGATTTACAGATCAATCTTAAACCTTGTGACATTGACGGGCTCCCAAGGCGTGAATGGCGGCGGCTGGGCACATTATGTTGGACAGGAAAAATGTCGTCCGATTGAAGGGTGGAGCACGATTGCCTTTGCAAGGGACTGGCAAGCACCACCACGCCTACAAAATGCAACATCATTCTTCTACTATGCAACGGATCAGTGGAAGTATGAGGAAGCTGGCGCAGAGGTGCTAATGTCGCCAACTGCTGGAAAAGCACGTTATGAGCATCCAGCGGACTATAATGTCTTGGCTGCAAGACTTGGATGGCTACCATCCTATCCGCAGTTTAATAAGAACAGTTTACTATTCGCTGAAGAAGCAGCGGCATTAGGGAAAACAACAACACAAGAGATTGTCGGTCACACGGTTGAACAATTGAAGTCAGGCAAATTGCAGTTTGCTGTGGAAGATCCTGATGCACCAGAAAACTTCCCACGCTCATTATTTATTTGGCGTTCAAATTTGGTTTCGAGTTCTGCAAAAGGACAGGAATACTTCATGAAACACCTTTTCGGAGCATCAGATGGCTTGCTAGCCTCTCCGAATGAAGAAGTGAAACCAGAGGAAATGGTTTGGCGTGAAGAAGTAGAAGGCAAACTCGATCTTCTTGTCGCACTGGACTTCCGGATGACGGCGACACCATTGTATGCGGACATCGTTCTTCCTGCCGCAACATGGTATGAAAAGACGGATATTTCATCGACGGATATGCATCCATTTGTCCATCCATTTAATCCGGCAGTCGACCCACTATGGGAATCACGCTCGGACTGGGATATTTACCGTTCAATTGCGCAGACGTTCTCGGAAATGGCGAAAGTTCATCTGCCAGGCGTTTACAAGGATCTTGTCACAACTCCGCTGGCGCATGATTCTATTCAGGAAATTGCTCAACCTTATGGCGAAGTGAAGGACTGGAAAAAAGGCGAAGTTGAAGCGATTCCAGGGAAAACGATGCCCGGTATGACGATTGTCGAACGCGATTATACAAAAGTTTACGATAAATACGTCACACTCGGCCCTTTATTATCAACTGGAAAAGTCGGTGCGCATGGTGTGAGCTTCTCTGTTGCAGAAGAATACGAAATGATGAAAGGCATCAATGGTACTTATTTTGATGAAACCATCAAAAACGGATTGCCGAAACTGCATACGGCTAAACATGCTGCTGAAGCAATGCTGACATTATCATCTGCAACAAATGGTCGGGTATCGCAAAAGGCATACGAAGCAGCCGAACAAGATTCGGGCGTTGAGTTAAAAGATATCTCGGCAGATAGAGCAGCAGAACGCTTTACGTTTGCCAGTATTACGGCACAGCCTCGGGAAGTAATTCCGACGCCAGTGTTTAGTGGATCTAATAAAATGGGTCGTCGTTACTCACCATTTACAACGAATATCGAGCGACTCGTTCCGTTCAGAACGTTGACGGGAAGACAGCATTTCTATATTGACCACGAGCTATTCCTAGACTTTGGTGAAGCATTGCCGGTCTATAAACCGACATTACCGCCAATGGTATTTGGACCGCGTGATAAGCAAATTGTCGGTGGACAGGATTCCCTAGTTCTACGCTATTTGACGCCACATGGTAAATGGAATATTCACTCGACCTATCAAGATAATCAGCATATGTTAACGCTATTCCGTGGAGGGCCGACAGTGTGGATTTCTAACGAAGATGCAGAAGAGCATGATATTGACGATAACCAGTGGTTGGAAGTTTACAACCGAAACGGAGTTGTAACAGCACGGGCAGTTGTTAGTCATAGAATGCCAAAAGGTACGATGTTCATGTACCACGCGCAGGATAAGCATATTCAAGTACCGGGTTCTGAAATTACAGAAGAACGCGGCGGTAGTCATAATGCTCCGACGCGCATCCATATGAAACCAACACAAATGGTCGGTGGGTACGCACAACTTAGCTATGGATTTAACTATTACGGACCAATCGGAAATCAGCGGGATGTTTACGTCGCAGTCCGCAAGATGAAGGAGGTAAACTGGCTTGAAGATTAAAGCACAAGTTGCAATGGTCATGAATCTAGACAAATGTATTGGTTGTCATACATGTAGTGTCACGTGTAAAACGACCTGGACAAACCGCGAAGGCGCGGAGTATATGTGGTTTAACAACGTAGAGACGAAGCCAGGAATCGGCTATCCAAAACGTTGGGAAGACCAAGAACTTTATAAAGGCGGTTGGCAACTGAAAAATGGCAAGTTGGAGCTAAAATCAGGCTCTAAGTTGTCAAAGATTGCTCTCGGGAAAATTTTCTACAACCCAGATATGCCGGAAATGAAGGATTACTACGAGCCTTGGACATATGATTATGAAAAATTAACGATGGCTGGCGATAGTAAGCATACGCCTGTCGCACGTGCGAAATCGGTTGTTACTGGTGAATACATGGATCTTGAATGGGGACCAAACTGGGAAGATCAGTTAGCCGGCGCGCATATTACAGGACCTACTGACCCGAATATCCAAAAAATTGAAGAGGATATCAAATTCAACTTCGAGCAAGCATTTATGATGTACTTGCCACGTCTTTGCGAACACTGTTTAAATCCGAGCTGTGTGGCATCATGCCCTTCGGGAGCAATTTACAAACGTGATGAGGATGGCATCGTTCTTGTTGACCAAGAGTCGTGCCGAGGTTGGCGCTATTGTATGACGGGCTGTCCGTACAAGAAAGTGTACTTCAACTGGAAAACAAATAAAGCAGAAAAATGCACATTCTGTTTCCCGCGTATTGAGTCAGGACTGCCAACAGTTTGTTCTGAAACATGTACGGGACGTATCCGTTATTTGGGTGTACTTCTCTATGACGCTGACCGCGTACTTGAAGCAGCTTCAACACCTAATGAGAAAGATTTATACAAAGCCCAATGTGATTTATTCCTTGATCCTAATGACCCGGCAGTGATGGAACAGGCAAGGAAAGATGGCATATCGGAAGAGTGGATTGAAGCTGCACAAAACTCACCTGTCTATAAATTGGCGATTGAGTATAAGCTAGCATTCCCACTTCATCCGGAGTACAGAACGTTGCCGATGGTTTGGTATGTACCGCCACTTAGCCCGATTATGAACTACTTTGAAGGGAAAGATTCTATCAAAAACCCTGATATGATTTTCCCGGCAATCGATGAAATGCGGATTCCGATTCAATATCTTGCCAATATGTTGACGGCCGGAGATGCAGAAACAGTGAAGCAAGGGTTGCAACGGATGGCGATGATGCGTTCTTATATGCGTGCAGTATCATCGGGTAAGGAATTTGATGAATCTCGTCTAGAACGTGTTGGACTCACAGCCCATCAAACAAAACAAATGTACCGTTTACTGGCGATTGCAAAATACGAAGATCGTTTTGTTATTCCAACAGCACATAAAGAAGGACATATGAATATGTATCGCTCACAAGGGTCGGCTGGTTATACAGAAATGGCGGGCGATTATGGTATGGATGCAACGCAAAACCAGTTTAGCTACACAGGTATGGGCGAAAATGGAGACTGTGATGGTTGTAGTCCAGCAGTACCAACGAAGACGGGTAAAGAAATTTATGAAGAGAACTTCTACGGGGGGATTTGGCGTGATTGATTTAGAGAAATTGTACGAAGTAAAGCATGTTTTTGGCTTCTTCGCCAATCAGCTATCCTACCCTGAAAAACTTACATTTCATCCGTCGGTATTGGAGGAGTCATTTGACTCTTCCGACCCGGCTTATGCCGAAATAAAATTATTTTGGGATTTAATGCATGAATATAGCCTAGATGAAATCCAAGAGATGTACACGTATACATTTGATTTTCAGAAAGAATCAACATTGTTCATGACATATGTCAAGTATGCAGATGCCAAAGAACGTGGCCAAATGTTGGCGAAGCTGAAAGTGCTATACGAAATGTTTGGTTTGAATATGCCGGAAGGTGAATTATCCGACTTCTTACCGTTAATGTGTGAGTTTATTTACGCGGCAGAGTGGGTGGGTGATCCGAGGGCAGCGCAAAGTTTTTCCATGCTTCTTGCAGTCATGGAAGATGGAACATATAACTTGATGAAAGCACTTGAGAAACATAATAGCCCTTACTTCCATTTGATTAAGGGAATGAGGGAAACATTTAAGTCTTGTATCCGTCAGGAGGAACCAGCCAATGACTAATCAGTTTTTGTGGGTCATTTTCCCTTATGTTTGTATGGTGGTATTTATTGTAGGACATATTTTCAGATATCGAAACGATAAGTTTGGTTGGACAGCAAAATCAAGTGAATTTATCGAGAAAAAGCAATTAATGATTGGTAGTGTGTTATTTCATATAGGCATTATGCCTGTCATCGCAGGCCATGTTGTGGGACTCGGTGTTCCTAAGGAATGGACACGTGCGCTTGGCATTAGTGATCATTTGTATCATACAGGAGCGATTTGGGTTGGTGGATTCTTTGGATTTGTGACACTTGCAGGGATGTTGATTTTGACATCACGTCGCTTTTTGTTGAAAAATGTTAGGAAACTATCATCGGCTTCTGATTTGGTCGTCAATACACTTCTATTACTAATAGTATTTCTAGGGATTTATAGTGTGGTCGCGACAAGTGCAGCGCAACCTGACTTTGATTATCGCGATTCGATTTCCGTTTGGTTCCGTTCATTGCTTATTTTCCGTCCAGAAGCAAATTTGATGTCAGTTGTTCCCGTAGCGTTCCAGCTACATATTTTGTCTGGATTCCTTATTTTTGCAATGTGGCCGTTTACTAGGCTTGTTCACGTCTGGAGTGTTCCGTTGAATTATGTTGGAAGAAGCTATATCCTATATAGAAAGAATAGAGTGAATTGATGAGGGGAAAAGGGCGTAATTGCCTTTTTTTTCTATATAGGGAGTATAGATTATGGATGGAATGAAGGTTTTTAATTATCAACAGGAAATAGAACAGTTAAAAGCTCATTTTGGCTTTGATTTTGTTGGAGTGGCGCTTGTTCAATCGGCTGAACGTCATTTCGAGCTCAAATGGGAATTTGCCGCAGGGAATCGAAGTAATCGTTATCGAAGAATTGTTTTGCAAACAGGTAAAGGTGTTGCAGGGCATGTTTTTAAAACAGGTAAACCGTTCCTTGTAGAGGACGTAGAAGAGATGCTTGAGGAGAAAGATTTATTTAATTATCCGATTGTCGTTTCAGAAGGATTGAAAAGTTTTGGGGCGATTCCTTTATACAAATATAATCGGGTTAAAGGTGTGTTACTCGTCGGGTACCGTGCTGGAAAGAAATTAACACCGCAAGGATTCGAGGATTTTAAACAGGTAATTGGCCCGAGATTTGGACCTTTTTATAACAGGGAGAAGGTGAAGGATTGATACGTTTAGATAATCTTCAATTGCAAGATTTGTTGATGAAAATGTATGACAATTCAGCTGAAGCTATCTTCTTTTTTGATCGCAATCGAAAAGTGATATCGATGAATAATGCCGCCGAACTTATTTTGGATCCGGATGTACTAGATCGAATAGCGGCAGGTGACAGCGAAGCAATTTGTTTGCCATGTAAAGGGTATACAAGTGAACAGGAGCTTCGGACATGCCTGTCTTGTTACATCAAGAATCCGCAGCAAGATTTAACTTCATTCCAAGTCTATTTGGATACAAAAGGAAAAGGGGTTATCCCTTATACAGGTAGCTACCAAACCATTGATGAGGAAAATGGTATCCGTGTCTTTATGCTTCGTGATTTGACTAAACAATATAAGACGCAAGAATCTTTGAATCAAAAAATGATGATGAAAAGTATTATTAAAGCCCAGGAAGACGAACGAAAACGGATTTCCAGAGAGCTTCATGATAGTGTGGCGCAGGAAATGCTTAGCTCATTGGTTGAATTACGCGTATTGAAGTATATGAATATTGATACGGAAGTACTGAAAAAGGTACAACAGACGGAAGGTTCACTAATGCGGCTGTTAGATGATATTCGACATCTTTCCGTCGAGTTGCGACCTGCTACTTTAGATGATCTAGGACTCGAAGCTGCGTTTAGAACACATTTTAAATGGATTGAAAAAAATTACGGGCTAATTGTGCATTTTACATCTGAGCTTCATTCAAAAAGGTATGGCGGTGAAGTTGAAACGGTTGTCTACCGGATTTGTCAGGAGGCTGTGTTCAATGCGTTGAAATACGCCGATACGGATGATATTACTGTTCGGTTGTTTGAAAAGGATGGCTTTTTGAAATTACATGTTATCGATGAAGGAAATGGATTTGATTCGAATGCGGTTCATCCAAAAGGGACCGGATTGGGTTTATATGGTATGAAAGAAAGAGCTGCCCTTGTCGAAGGAGATATCATTATCCTTTCGGAATTGAGTAAAGGCACTATTGTTCGACTGGAAATACCACTAACAAAGGAGTGATCAACCGTTGAAAATCATAATTGCAGATGATCACGCAGTCGTTCGTAGTGGGTTTATGCATATATTAAACTTCCAAAGCGATATGGAAGTTGTTGCAACTGCGGCTGATGGTTTAGAGGCATATGATTTAGTCGCTAAGCATCGCCCTGATTTATTGCTAATGGACTTAAGTATGCCGCCAGGGGAAAGTGGTCTTATTGCAACCGGGAAAATAAAAGAGGATTTTCCGGAAACGAAAATTCTTATTTTAACGATGTATGACGATGAGGAATATTTATTTCATGTCTTAAAAAATGGTGCATCAGGCTATGTCCTGAAAAATTCACCAGATGAAGAATTATTTGATGCCATTCGGATTGTCTATGGAGGCGGGACGTACATTCATCCGACGATGGCGACATCACTTGTTCGAGAGTTTGTTAAAAAAGATGGCGATGGAGTGGAAACGGATCCATACAAAATTTTGTCGAAACGTGAGATTGAAGTTCTCCCACTTGTCGCAAAGGGCTATGGCAATAAAGAAATTGCGGAGAAGTTGTATATATCCGTTAAAACAGTGGAAGCCCATAAGTCTAAAATTATGGAAAAGCTTCAACTGAAAGGCCGTCCTGAGCTCGTTGAATATGCGTTAAAGAAAAAGTTTTTAAACTTTTAAAGATGAGGTGCATAAGCGGTGGCAGAAGAAAAGAAGTTTAAATTTGATCTACCAGCATTGCGTGTCCTTGAAAATGAACATAATTATTTGCTGTACTTGATGCAAGATTGGCATTTAATCGTCCTCGCTTTTCAACGTGATATGTACACGCTCGAAGAAGGGCATGAAGCACTACAGACACTTCGCAGAAAGCTGATCGAGTTTATTGACCCGTTAAAAAATCATACGGAGAAAGAAGAAGAGCACCTTTTCCCTTTACTTGCCAGGTATGTAGGTACTGAACAAGGACCCGTCAATGCAACGGAAGAGGAGCATGAAGAAATTGATGCTTATATTGGTCACTTCCTTCATCATACGCGCGGCGATTTAAGTAAAATGACGATGAAGGACATGAAAGATGTCGTTAAGGATGCAGGTGAAGCATTCGAAGTGATTACGGTTCACTTTGTCAAAGAGGAGTCCATTCTCTTCCCAATGGTCAATAATATTTTGAGAATTGAAGAACAAGATAAGCTATATGAGCAATTGTATACGTCTATTTTGTGACAACAAAAGGATATAGGGATTTCCCTAGCGCATTAGAGGGGAGCACCCAATAGTTTTTAAGAATTACAGTCGTTACAATCATACTATAGCATTAGTAATTAATAGGATTGGACTGATTGGGATGATTAGAAAAGCGCAATTGCCGTTGCAGACGGCAAACTTAGTAGTCGGCTTTATGGTATGGGTACTCATATCTTCACTATTGCCATTCATTCGAGAAGATATTGCAATTCCAGCGGAAAAGCTAGCGATTGTAACGGCTGTGCCAGTCGTGTTAGGGTCTGTTCTTAGAATTCCACTAGGCTACTATGCGAACGTATTTGGTGCAAGGCTTATCTTTTTTGTAAGCTTCATTTTACTACTATTTCCAGTGTTCTACATAAGTGAAGCATCAACGTTTACAGATTTGATCATCGGTGGAACATTCCTGGGAATCGGCGGAGCTGTATTTTCTGTAGGGGTTACATCGCTACCGAAGTATTTCCCGAAAGAGAAGCATGGTCTTGTCAACGGGATTTACGGGATGGGGAATATGGGTACAGCGATTTCTACATTCGCAGCGCCTGTCATTGCCACGCAAGTGGGTTGGTCGATGACTGTTAAATTCTATCTGGTCTTGCTGTTAATTTTTGCAGCATTGAATTTCATATTTGGTGATCGTAAGGAAGCAAAAGTAAAAACACCTATTGTTGAGCAGATCAAAGGCGTTTATAAAAATGAGAAATTGTGGTTCTTCTCATTGTTCTACTTCATTACGTTCGGTTCGTTCGTTGCCTTTACGATATTCTTACCAAACTTTCTTGTCACTTATTTCGAACTAGAGAAAGTAGATGCGGGTATGCGGACGGCAGGATTTATCGTCGTGGCAACATTCCTTCGTCCAGTGGGTGGATGGCTTGCAGATAAATTCCAACCATTGTTCCTTCTAATGGGGGTCTTTTCTTGCTTAACATTTGCAGCATTTCTTCTAGCATTTTCTCCATCGATTATGCTTTATACGGTCGGGAGTATGCTAATTGCGACTGCTGCTGGAATTGGGAATGGAGTCATCTTTAAACTCGTGCCATTCTATTTTAATAAGCAAGCGGGGATTGTCAATGGGATTGTATCAATGATGGGTGGTCTAGGTGGATTTTTCCCGCCATTGTTGCTCTCCGTTATTCACTCGATGACAGGTTCTTATTCAATCGGGTTTATGGCGTTTTCGCAAGTGGCACTTGCCAGTCTAGTGCTCGTTGTTTGGCTCTATTATATGGATCGTGTATCGGCTGCGGCAGAAGTGTTTAACTCAACAGGACAGGGTATTCTTGTGACAGATACTGCTGGGAAAATCGAGTTGATTAATCCGGCTTTTACTAAACTAACAGGCTACGCTAAAGAGGAAGTAATCGGCAGAAGCCCGAATATCCTTAGCTCAGGCAGACAATCGACTGAGTTTTACACAACAATGTGGAGCCAAATTGGGCAACAAGGTGAGTGGCACGGCAAAGTTTGGAATAAGAAGAAAAATGGTGAGGAATATTTGGAACTACTTTCTATCAATTCAGTAACAAATGATTCTGGTGAGACAATCCGTTACGTGGGGACATTTAGTGATATAACGCCTCCGGGTGAAGAGGGCAGCCGGTCAAATTGACCGGAAGCCCTCGCTTCATTTTTAAATGAAAAGGCAGTCTAAGATCACGACATCCTTCCTCACTGCATGACTAGTTTCCTGCTAGCTCTGACAACGAGGATGGATTGTGACCTGCATCCTGTGGGCCTGGAGCTAGACAGAAGAAAAAGGGTGATATTTTGGACAATCGCTATTCAAGACAAACATTGTTTACACCGATTGGACAGCTTGGACAGGACAAGCTAAGCGCATCACATGTTGTCATCATTGGCTGTGGCGCATTGGGGTCAGCTATATCAGAGACGCTTGTCCGTGCAGGGGTCGGTAAATTGACGATTGCGGACCGGGATTATGTCGAGTCGACAAACTTACAAAGACAGCAGCTATTTATCGAACAAGATGCACGGGATGGTGTACCGAAAGTAGTTGCAGCTGAAAGACGGTTGAAAGATATTCGACAAGATGTTGATATCGTAACGATGCTCGATCATATTGATGGAGCATTGATGGAGAATCTCGCGCAAGATGCAGATTTGATTATGGATGCCACCGACAATTTTGAAACACGCCTCCTAATAAATGACATCGCATGGAAAATGGATATCCCATGGGTGTACGGGGCTTGTGTGGGTAGTTCAGGTACTGTTTTTCCATTCATTCCAGGGAAGTCTGCTTGTTTCCGTTGCTTGCTCCCCGTATTACCATCTGTGAATGAAACATGCGATACCGCAGGAATTATCGCACCGGCTGTGCAAATTACTGCTGCCCATCAAAGTGCCGAGGCGTTAAAATGGCTAACGGGTAATGTGGAGTCCATGCGCACGAAAGTCTATCATTTTGATGTCTGGAACAATACGCATGTTGAGGCAGGGATTTCCCGAATGCGTAGCGAAGTATGTGAGACATGCGGGAAAACACCGACGTATCCGAGTTTACATCGTTCAGAAGGAACCGGCTATGCGGTTTTATGTGGAAGGGATACGGTGCAAATTATTCCGGATAGTGTGCGTCCTTTGACGATTGCGGATGGGGAACTTGTTGCTAAGCGCTTAGGTGCGCCTTATAAAGTAACACCTTTCTTTGTAGAATTTCATGCAAGTGGTTATCGCTGTATTTTATTTGGAAATGGTCGGTTATTAATTCATGGACTGAAGGATATGAAGGTTGGGCGTAAACTGTACCATCAATTTTTCGGATGAAGTGAGGGAATTATCTTGTCGCATTTACATAATGAAGAGAAGAAGTTAGTCTGTTGTGTGTTGACGGTAAGCGATACGCGTAATGTGGCGAATGACCGCAGTGGATGGACAATCCGAACGAAGCTTGAAACGGCGGGGCATCATATTTTTGAAACGTGGTTATGCCAGGATGATCAGATGGAAATTGAGTCGATACTTGAGGAATGGCTAAGAAATCCAAATGTCCATGCCATCATTACGACAGGCGGAACGGGCATTGGTTTCCGTGATGTCACGATTGAAACAGTGACACCTTATTTCACAAAAACACTAGATGGATTTGGTGAATTGTTCCGGTTTTTAAGCTATACAGAGGATGTAGGATCGAAGGCGCTATTGAGCAGAGCAACAGCTGGGACTATTCAGGAGAAAGTGTTGTTTGCACTTCCAGGTTCAGAAAAGGCTGTTGGGTTGGCGATGGATAAGTTGATTGTTCCGGAATTGCATCATATTGTGCATGAGTTGACAAAACATCTAGTCGACTAACAAAAGCGCTAGCGCCTGTTCAGTCCCGGCAAGTGCTGGAAGGCTGGAAGGCTGGAAGGCAAAGGCGTCCTTTGCCTTTACAGCAAGACTGAAGCGACTCGAGGGGGTAGGCGCAGGAGCCTAGACGATAAAAAAAGGATGCGTAAAGCATCCTCATACCTGTCGGTTATAATCGCCATTTTTCCCGCCAGTTTTGCGAACAAGCATAGTCGGTCCGATAATCATTTCTTTGCCAGCAGCTTTACACATGTCGTAGATAGTAAGTGCAGCTGCAGAAGCGGCGGTAAGTGCTTCCATTTCGACACCTGTTACGCCTTTTGTTTTGGCTTCAGCTTGAATCAAGACCTCATAATGTGCTGCTGTTTCATCGATGTTCCATTCGAACTGAATGTCGACGCCTGTTAATGGAATTGGGTGGCACATCGGGATAAAGGTAGATGTGTTTTTGGCCGCCATGATTGCCGCGACTTGGGCAACTGCAAAGACATCGCCTTTCTTATTTGTCCCTTCTGTAATTTGAGAATGGATGGTTTCATTGACGAGTATGGAAGAGGTTGCGATAGCTGTTCTGATGGTTTCGGTTTTATCGGAAACGTCGACCATTTTCGCACGGCCCTGTTCGTTAAAATGCGTGAGTTCTGACAATGGATTCATTCCTTTCGAACAATATAGTGTTAGTATACCAGAAGAATGTGAGGGATTAGTATGGTAGAAATGAGAAAGCCAATTCCGGTGACGGAGGCAGTTCGACTTGTAATGGAGCATATACATACTACCGGAACAGAAATGGTTCCACTTGAACATACATATGGAAGAATTCTTGCGCAACCAATCATTGCGCAGCATGACGTCCCATCCTTTAATCGATCACCGTATGATGGCTTCGCAGTTCGTGCGCAAGATACGACTGGTGCATCGGGAGATAACCGGGTTGCGTTCAGTGTAATTGGAGAAATCAGCGCTGGCTATGTAGCAAATCGTGCGATTGGCGAAGGGGAAGCATACCGGATTATGACGGGTGCGCCGATTCCTGACAATGCGGATGCAGTCGTGATGCTGGAGCAAACTGTTGAGCAGGCAGGTGGCTTTACATTACGAAAACCGTTTAGTCCTGGTGAAAATATGTCCTTCAAAGGTGAAGATGCGAAAGAAGGAGAACTGTTAATTGAAGCTGGCACATTGATTCATCCGGGGACAATTGCGCTGCTGGCAACGTTCGGTTATGCGAATGTCGAAGTGGCAAAACGTCCTACTGTCGGGATTTTATCGACGGGGACAGAGTTATTGCGTGTTGATGAACAATTGGCACCTGGGAAAATTCGTAATTCAAATGGTCCTATGATTGCAGCGCAGCTGGAACGGATGGGCATTCGCTATCAGTCTTACGGTATGCAGGCGGATGATTTGGATGCGTGTACGGCAATCGTTGAACAAGCACTTGCTGAAACGGATGTCCTCATTACGACGGGCGGGGTTTCAGTCGGTGATTATGATTATTTACCTGCCATTTATGAGCGTCTGGGTGCTAAGGTTTTATTCAACAAAGTGGCGATGCGACCGGGTAGTGTGACGACGGTGGCGGCCCTTGGTAATCAGCTACTGTTTGGCTTATCGGGTAATCCATCTGCTTGCTTTACGGGGTTTGAATTGTTTGCGCGACCAGCGATTATTGGGATGATGGGCGGAACGGCACCGTATATGCCACGTATGACAGCAAAGCTTGGTGAAGATTTCGTCAAACCAAATCCATTTACGCGTTTCATTCGTGCAATGTGGGATATGACACCAGAAGGAATGGTTGCTGTGCCTGCTGGTTTCAATAAATCAAATGCAGTGTCTTCCATAGCGCGAGGAAATTGCCTGATAGTCTTACCAAGCGGAACGCGTGGTTTCGTGACAGGTACGGAAGTGGATATTTTATTACTTGGAGCTGAGCAAGGTGTTAGTGAATGGGTGCTATGAAGACACTCCATGTCGTAGGTTTTAAAAATAGTGGCAAGACGACGCTCGTTGCGAGATGGGTTCGTTTAGTGAAAGAACAAGGATTGAAGGTTGCGGTATTGAAGCATCATGGTCATGGCGGACAACCTGCCATGCCGGATGCTTCGACGGATACGATGCAATTTTTCAACGGTGGAGCAGATGTATCGGTCGTTGCAGGTGGCGGAGCTGTTCAATTATTGGTTAATGAAGAGCCAGGGTTCGCGGAGCTGAAAGAGATGGCGGCAATGAGGCGTCCGAGTATTTTACTTGTAGAAGGGTATAAGGAACAACAAGGAGACAAAGTGGTGCTGGTAAGGAACGCGGAAGATTGGGAGACCTTGCGGAACTTGTCAGGCATTCAACTTGTTGTCGGTTGTCCAGAAATTGTAGCGGGCAGTAGGCAAATCGCATCCAGGACAGATGTCGAGCAACTGGATCACTGGTTCCTTGAATGGATAGAGGAGGACGGCAATGAAACCGTTTGAAATTGTAGAAACGCCGATTGAAACACAAAAATATTCGGATTATGTACTTCACGCGGGTGCGGGTGCTGTCACTGTATTTACGGGGCATGTGCGGGAATGGACACATGGGATTCGTACATTATATTTGGCATACGAGGCGTACGTACCGATGGCAGAAAAGAAATTAGCGCAAATTGGTGCTGAAATGGAAGAAAAATGGCCAGGTGTAAAAGTAGCGATTGCACATCGAATTGGCGAGATGCATATTTCAGATATTGCTGTCGTCATTGCTGTATCGTCTCCGCATCGAAAAGCAGCTTATGAAGCGAATGAATATGCCATCGAACGCATTAAGGAAGTCGTGCCCATTTGGAAGAAAGAGATTTGGGAAGACGGCGAAGAGTGGATTGGCGGACAGAAAAAGTATCCTGAAAAGGGGAGTGCAGAACAGTGATTAAAGTAAATTATTTTGCCAGGCTACGCGAATTAACGGGCAAGGCGGAAGAGACAATTGAACAACAATCCATGACAGTGACAGAATTGCTGGACTGGGCAGAGGCTACTTATCCCGGTTTTGGCAAAGATACCGTGCATGTTGCCGTCAATGAAGAGTATGCCTTGAAGGAAGATGTGATCCAATCAGGTGATGTTTGCGCATTTATCCCTCCGGTGAGTGGCGGATGACGAGGACGGTTGGTGTCGTTCTTGCGGGAGGATTATCGCTTCGATTTGGTTCTCCTAAAGCATTTGCGAAGCTCGATAATCGGTATTTTTATGAGCGGGCGACGGAAGCATTGAAGGCTCATTGTGATGAGGTAATCATCGTAACAAGACGGGAGCTTTTGGAATGTTTTCCTGAAGGGATAACAGCGATAACTGATATTATTGACTATAAGGGACTCGGTCCGCTTGCAGGGATCCTGTCTGCGATGGAATCCGTGGAAGCGGACCGCTATATCGTGTTGCCTTGCGATATGCCATATGTCGATGAAGCGGTTATTGGGAAGTTGTTGTTACAACATGAACAACGTGTAACAGCGGTTGTGGTAGATGGGCGGCAGCATCCGCTTGTGTCCATTTGGGATAGCCGTGTGAAGGGTAATCTTCAAGAGGCGTTGGATAATGGGCAATTGCGTGTTATGCCTGTCCTTGCAAAGAGTGGTGTTAGGTGGATAGATGGCGGTTTGTTGACGGATGATGAAAAGCGGGTGTTCACCAATGTGAATACGCCTGGGGTATTGGAAGGGAGCTGAGTGTGTGGAAGCAATCGTAGATAAGCTGGGACGACCGATTCGGGATTTACGGATATCGGTAACGGACCGCTGTAACTTCAGATGTTCCTATTGCATGCCGAAGGAAATATTCGGTGACGATTATGTATTTTTACCGAAAAAAGAATTGCTGTCGTTTGAGGAAATTGAACGGTTTACACGTTTATTTGCTTCATTGGGCGTCAAGAAGCTCCGTTTGACAGGTGGCGAACCCCTTATGAGGCGTGATCTTCCAGAATTGATTGGGAAGCTGATGGGAATTGAAGGCATTGAGGATATCGGGTTGACGACGAATGGCGTGTTGCTCAAGCAATATGCACAGCCACTTTATGATGCCGGCCTTCGCCGTTTGAATATGAGCCTTGATGCACTAGACCCGGAGATTTTCGGCAAATTAAACGGGAGAGGCATTAAACCGGAGCTCATTCTTTCTAATATCGATTATGCGCAACAAATTGGCTTTGAAATCAAAATGAATATGGTCGTTCAAAAAGGCGTCAATGAGGATGAGATTCTACCGATGGCGGCTTACTTTAAAGAGCGAGGTATTACACTGCGTTTCATCGAGTTTATGGATGTAGGCAATGACAATGGCTGGAGCTTTGAAAAAGTGGTCACGAAGAAAGAGATTTATGATAGGTTGCGTGCTGTACATGATATGGAACCTGCCGATCAGGATTATTACGGCGAAGTTGCGAAACGCTATCGTTATATGGATAACGGGGCGCAGGTTGGTTTCATCACATCTGTTTCGGAATCGTTCTGTTCAACCTGTACACGGGCGAGATTGTCGTCGGATGGTAAATTGTATACGTGTTTATTTGCATCAGATGGGTTCGATTTACGGGAATTGATTCGAGGTGGATTGTCCGATGCGGAATTACTAGACGCCATTTCAGGTGTTTGGGGGCGTCGTGGAGACCGTTATTCGGATGAGCGGACGGAACAGACGGCGAAAAATCGTAAGAAGATTGGTATGAGTTATATTGGTGGATGAGGCACTACTTCGGTAGTGTCTTTTTTGTGGGGAATAGTGGAATGTTGCTTAGTTTGGCGAAATCGTTGTTTAGTTTAGTAGAAACGTTGTTAAGTTATTCGAAAACGTTGCAATTACTCTCCCGACTCACAGAGTTGTGTTAAAATTGTGATAGATGCAAGGGGGAATTGAAATGAAACCAAGAATCTATGTAACAAGAAAACTAGATGATAGCGTGATAGCACCACTTCTGGAGAAGTTTGATGTGCGGATGTGGGAGTCTGAAAGTGAGTCAGTTCCGCGTGAGGTTCTATTACAAGAAGTTGTAGAAGCGGATGCATTATGGAGCGTTCTGGCCGATTCTATTGATCAAGAGGTGCTTCTGGCGGGAACGAAGTTGAAAGTTGTTGCTAATATGGCGGTTGGCTATAACAATATTGATCTTGAAGTTGCCAAGGAACGTGGTATTACCGTGACTAATACGCCGGATGTGTTGACGGAAACGACAGCGGATCTGACATTTGGACTGCTTCTTGCGACAGCGCGTCGTTTGATGGAGGCGGAAAATGATGTACGAACGGGCAATTGGACGTCGTGGTCGCCGATGGCTTATACCGGAATGGACGTTGGAGGCGCGACGCTTGGTATTATCGGCATGGGACGGATTGGCGAAGCAGTAGCACGTCGGGCAAAAGGATTTAACATGCGGATTTTGTACCACAATCGTAGCCGGAAAATGGATGCAGAAGTGGAGCACGGCTTTGAATATGTCGGGCTGGATACATTGTTGAAAGAAGTAGATTTTGTCGTAATTCTTGCGCCGTATACAGCGGAAACAGCGGGATTGATTGGAGCTAGGGAACTCGGGTTGATGAAAAAGACAGCAGTCCTTATTAATGTCGCACGTGGTGGCATTGTTGATGAAGCAGCGCTCTATGAAGCATTAAAAAATGGTGATATTTGGGCGGCGGGGCTTGATGTGTTTGCAAAGGAACCTGTTCCACAAGATAATCCGTTGTTGACACTACCGAATGTGACAGTGTTACCGCATATTGGTAGTGCAAGTATTGCGACGCGTCTTGGGATGATGACCTTGAATGCACAAGCGATTATGGATGTGTTGGAGGGAAGAGAGCCGGCGAATCGGGTGGTTTGAAGGAAGAGTATTTGCGATGTAAACCCGATAGGTAGACAGTCATTTTAAGGTTTGTTATAATTACAGTAGCAACGAGATATACTAAAAAGACCACAACGATGTTTGCGCATCGTTGTGGTACTCATAATAGATGGGTTCCCGATACGGGGATCAGCATCACACGATGAAATAATCCACCTGAGCGCCTAAACTCAAGGGTGGATTATTTCTTTTGTGACATAGAATACGCTAGTGCCAGTGTCGCAACTTGTAAAGTTGAGAAACTAATCATGACCATCAGCGTTTCGAATATTGTCATCTTAGCAGCACCCCGGGCCCACAGGATGTGGGTCATGCAGACGTTGCCGCAGGACGCGGCGAACTTAGTCTGCCTTCCTTAACATTTTATATACCGTGACCGGAACAAGAAACAGGATGCTGACCACCCTTGAAAACCATATGCTATTATTCTTCGATTATATCATAAGCATGTTTTTTATATAAATTATTATTGAAGTGTGATTTGAACAGTAGCGTAATCTATCCGTTCCTGAGTAGTTACCAGATGTGAGTTTATATCTTAATGTGAAAAACGGAAGACCCCACTTCAAGGGGTCTTCCGTTTTATTTGATGAGTCTAATTGTTTTTGTCCATCAGTTAAACAGATTAATCGTCGTAATGATAATTGGCATTGCGAAAACATCGATTAGGAAAGCGCCGACGATTGGGACGATAAGAAATGCTTTTCGGGAAGGACCGAATCGTTCCGTGACAGCTGCCATGTTGGCCATTGCGTTTGGTGTAGCGCCTAAGCCGTGTCCAGTGAACCCGGCTACCATGATGGCTGCATCGTAGTCTTTCCCAAGTAGACGGAACAAGACAAAAATACTGAATAGGACAATGAAAACAACTTGGATGAAAACAATAACAAGTAATGGGAGGGCTAGGCCAGCGACTTCCCATAACTTAATGCTCATCAGTGCCATGGACAGGAAAATCCCTAGGGAAACATCACCGATTAGGCTAATGCCCTTCATGTCGATAAGATCTGGATTCATACGGTCGACAATGTTTCTTGCGAGAACAGCAACGAACATAGCGCCTACGTAACCAGGAAGAACGAATCCTGTTGCAGTCGAAAAGAGTTCGCCTAGATACGTGCCGATGGCCATACAAAATGTGATGAGTAAGATTTGCATGAAGAAGGAATCGGTTTGAATTGCCTTTTCTTTTTCTTCAAAATGACCTCCAACCTCATCGTCTTTTTCCGAGGGTTTGAGATTATGTTTCGTGATAAGGTATTTGACAGTAGGACCGCCAACGAGACCACCAGCTACCAGGCCGAATGTGGCAGCCGCAATTCCGATGGAAAGGGCTGACTGGATACCAAGGTCTTCAAGAGTCTGGCCGAAGGCAGTTGCAGCTCCGTGACCACCTTCCATCGATACCGCTCCTGCCATCATTCCGATTAGCGGATGTAAATCGAATAAATATGCCATGGAAACACCAATTGCGTTTTGTGCAAGTGCAAGGAATCCGCAGGCAAGCCAATAAATGACAAGGAGTTTACCTCCCAGTTTAATGAGTTTAAAGCTTGCACCTAAACCAATTGTTGTAAAAAACGTTAGCATGAATAAGCTTTGTAGTGATGTATCAAGTGTAATTTCAAGCCATCCAAGTGACTTGAAAAGAGTCGCAAATAGTGCGAATAATAAACCCCCAACTACGGGAGCGGGGATACAAAACTTCTGCAGTACCCCGACCTTTTTGACTAAGATCATTCCTAGCGTTAATAGTGCAATGGACAGAAAGATTGTTGTGATTTGATTAAGCTCGAGTGTCATGAATGTTGTTCCCTTCTAAAAATGTCGTAATGGCTTCATTTACCAAGTAAGCGCCAAGTTTGACAGTGCGGTTATTTTCATCTAAAACTGGGTTTACTTCAGATATATCAAACGATAGTGTTTTTTCATGTGACGTGACGGTTCGAATGATAGAACGGACGACGGAAGGATCTAAGCCGAATGGCGAAGGGGCACTGACACCTGGTGCGAAGGCAGCGTTCAGAACGTCTGTGCATAGTGTGAGAAAGATTACATCGTGTTTGCCGATAAAATTTTCGAGAGCTACCGTTAGCTTGTCCATATTTCCGATAGATATATCCTCTTCATACTCATAGGTAACCCCGAGCGCGTCGGCGCGATCAAACAGTTCTTGCGTATTGCCATACCGTTGAATTCCTGCTACGAAATAGCCGCAATTGGTATCTTGTTCAAGAATCTGCTTAAACATTGTACCGGATGAAGGCTGTTCGTCGTAAGGGCGTAGATCGAAATGGGCGTCGATGTTGATGATTCCGAGAGAAGCTGCCTCGCCGATATGTTTCCGGACACCAAGATAATGTCCGTAAGCGGTTTCATGACCGCCGCCTAAAATAATCGGTGTCATTTTTTTGTGTAAGATGTCAGCAACAATATCACCCAGTTGCTGTTGAGCATTTTCAAGTTCATGGCCTTGGCATTCGACATTACCTACATCGATAATTTGTTGCCCCGCTGCCATTTTCCAAGGTAGTTTCGCAAGTTCGCTTCGCAATGCGTCAGGAGCTTGTGCTGCACCAAGCCGTCCATTGTTACGGCGGACACCTTCTTCACATTCGAAGCCAACGATAGCACAAGTATTTGGAGAAATCGATACTTCATGTATCTCTGCTAATTTCACTACTTGGTGATAACGAAAACTTGCTTTATTTTCAAGGTGATCCGTGCGTCCAGACCATACGGTAGAATTTACTTTTTTCATCAATTCCCTCATCCTTTCCAAACTTTCAGAAAAAGTAATATCACCAATTATATATCGCTTGATCTATAAACTCTAATATATAATTAGTATAAATGAATAACCTGCAGCTATAAATGTTGAGGAGAGATAACTTTGGAACTAAAAAAACTGAATTACTTCGTTACGATTGTTGATCAAATGAGTTTTTCAAAAGCGGCAGAGAAACTCCATATTTCCCAACCATCATTAAGTAAAGCAATGAAAAATATGGAGAGTGAATTAGGATTTCAGCTGATTGAACGGGATACAAGAAATATTAGATTGACCGAAGCGGGAGAAATTTTATATGACAGGGCACTCCATCTTTTATTAGAAATGGAGATTGTGAACAAAGAAATGCAGGAAGTGAAGCTCGTTGGCAAAGGGGAAATTAGGCTTGGAATGATTGAATCAGTGAAACACTGGATTCCAAAAGTGCTTTCTCAGTACAATAAAAAATTTCCCGAAGTCAATATTACATTAACGGAAGTATTGAGTGGGGAAGATGTGAAAACGTCATTAAGAAAGTATGAAACACATGCGGTCATTACGAATCAGCTTGTGAAAGAAATCGATATTGAAACAATTCCTTTATATAATGAAAAGCTCGTTTTAGTCCTACATGAGAGTCACCCGTTAGTAGAAAGTGACGTCATATCATTAAATATGTTGGAGAAGGAGCCGTTTATCATCAGTACAAAGGGCTTCCAAACAAGGGAAGGTATTTTGAGGGCGTTTGAATTAGAAGGAGCTACGCCAACCATCAAATATGAAATTGAACGTTTTGAAACGGTATTAAGCCTTGTGCGTGAAAACTTAGGCATTGCGATTATTCCAGAAAACTACTTGCAGGGGCCAAGTGATTATGCCATTAGGAGTAGGACAATCACTTCATCTGTGCTAGAGAGAACCGTGTATTTAACCTTTATGAAAAATCGTTATCTATCACCGTCTATTCAAGCATTTATAACGGAGACAAGGGGATTTTTTGGCTGAATAATATAAAAAAGACAGCTATGTAAACTGTCTTTTTCGGAAATTAAAAACTTAGCTCTTTGAAAACCAATCCCACACACCCAACGCATCCAAGAAGACAATGATAATGGCGATTGGCGTGAGATATTTCAATAAATAAAACCAACAGTTGAAGAATAGCTTTCCGACGCCAGAACCTTGTTTCATTTCATCAAATAATTCTTTTTTAGATAATTTTAATGGAATGAAAATAGAAATTAATAATGCGCCCAGTGGTAATAATACATTACTTACCGCAAAATCGACTAGGTCAAAGACGGTTTTGTCGAACAATTTGACATCGGCCATTACCCCGTAGGATAAGCAGGATGGGATGCCAACGATGAAAATAGCCATACCGATTGTCCACGTGTATTTCTGTCGTTTCGACGCAACATTTTTGGTCATTGTTGCAACAATAATTTCAATCATTGAAAACGCGGAAGTGAGTGCGGCAAACAAGAATAACACCAAAAACGCGATGAAAAATAGCGTTCCAAAAGGCATTTGATTGAAGACGGCTGGTAATACAGAAAAAATCAAAGTCGGGCCTGCATCTGGTTCAAGTCCGAATGCAAATACGCCCGGGAAAATCGCCAAACCAGCTAATAGCACGATAATGATATTCATCGCAATAATCGATAGAGCTGATTTTGGTAGATTTTGTGTTTTAGGGAGGTACGAAGCGTACGTTACCATGACGGAAGCACCTAGTGTCAGTGTGAAAAATGCTTGCCCTAAAGCAAATAAAATCGTTTCCGAAGTTAGTTTAGTGAAATCAGGTACGAGTAAAAATGTAACGCCTTCCATTGCGCCATCTAAGCTAAGTGATCGGATGACGATGATGATAAATAAAATGAATAAGGCTGGCATCATGATGGTACTAGCCTTTTCAATGCCCTTTTGAATGCCTTGGGCAACGATAATGATTGTGAGCAACATGAAAATTAGTTGTCCCATCAATGTAGCAAAAGGATTCGCGATAATATCGCCGAATAAAGGGCCAAACTGATCCTGCGACAAACCGGAAATACCCCCAGTGAGTGCTTTACCTAAATAGAGAATAATCCATCCGCCAACGACACTGTAAAAGGATAGCACTAAAAAGCTAGTGATAACGCCAATTCTTCCTGTAATATGCCAAGCGGAATGTGGCGCAAACCTTTTATAGGTCGTAATGGCATCACTTTGACTTTTCCGACCGAGAATGAATTCACCGATTAATAGAGGGAATCCCAATAGCAATGTGAATACTAAAAAGAGTAGTAAAAAGGCTCCGCCACCACCAGTACCGGCGACGTAAGGGAATTTCCAAATGGCCCCGAGTCCAATCGCTGAACCTGCAGCTGCTAGGACGAAACCGATTTTCGATTTCCAATGTTCTTGCTGTGACATAATTTCAATCCTTTCGATACAAACACCTATACAAATAGTAGCGTAAAAAGGCGAGACTGTCACTTAAACGAGCGATGTAGCAGTCAACATAAAGCCTCTTGTCTGCTATGATAGAGGTATAAGATGTAGCGATTATATAAGTTTAAAACAGGGAGGAAAACAATATGATTGGCAGAAATGATCCGTGTACTTGTGGTAGTGAGAAGAAATATAAGAAGTGCTGTGGTTCAAGAGGGACAGACCTTGTGGAAATGCTAGTGAATGAAGAATTGGATCGTGTACTGATTGATTATTTTAATGACTATCCAAAAGGTGACAATCGCGGCGAAATGATGCGCTTGATGCGGGAATGGAGCATTCGTCTGTCGGGTAGCTGGGAAATAGGAAATATTGAAGAGGCAGCTAGTGAGTTTTATTTATTCATTCACAATAAAGAGGTTTGGCGTACATATGTTAGTGAGCAATTAAAACAAGCGAAGCGTGAGTCAGTGGCGACGGTGTTACAAGTGTGGGATGAGCCGTTTATGTTGCTGGCAGAAATTACGGGTGTTGAATTCGGTATGTTGAAAGTGCAGGAGCTATTTGGTGACAATACGTATCATGTTACGCGCAATGAAGGCATGCCAACGGATGTCGGGACGTTGATGTTTGGAGCGGTGTTACGTGATCCCCGTAAAGTGGCAGATGCCATTGCGCCGATATCATCGATAATATTTTTGGCGAAGTGGAGCAAGCAGACGAAGGCGTCACTTGTAGAATTACGAGAAGCAGTGGCAGATAAAACGCAGGAGCAATTCATAGTGGATCATGCGCTGGATATTTATGAGTTGTTCATCAAACGGAGTATGGCATCGATGACGGAAATCGTGGAAGAGGTGCTGGCGCCGACGCAATTGAGCGCATTACAGGCGATGGAAGCTACTTTACGTGACTTGGAGCAGACGACGGAATCACGTGAAATTATGCATAAATTAGCGGTTGCGTATTTCATGAATGATAACGAGGATGTGCCGGTCGAAGCTGATTTTCTTGCGGCTACAGTCAAGGCGGGTATTTCAATCGGTATTGTCCACGGTACTGGTTTAGAAGATGAGACAATTGTTGAGAAGTATAGTGCTTCATCTGAAGGAATGGCCGTTTATGTTAAGGGGCTTGAAGCGCTTTACGCGGAGATGATGAATAGCGGGGACGAGCCAATGGCTGCACAATTATACGACATTGGGACGGATCCGAAGCCGTCGGAAAAAGCATTGTGGGAAACGTCAATGACGACGGCGGGTGTTGTGCAACCTGAACGGAAGCCGAGTGTTGCAGAAGGACGTGCGCAGTTATTAGCGTACGAGGCTTATGCAGCAGAATCGGAAGAAGGCCGTAGGAAATTGGCGGCTAGTGCGCTGGAAATCGGACCGAATAATCCTGATGCGCTGTTGTTACAAGCAGAAATAGAGCAAGACCCTGTGGTAGCGGCTGAGTTATATGAAAAAGCTATTCATTTTGCGAGTAGCACCTTTGAGCCGGGGGAGAATCCGTGGCAAAATATCCCGAACCGGCCATTTATGCGTGCGGCATTTGCCTATGGAGCGTACTTATTCAGTGAAGGCGATTATCATGAGGCGGCAGGCGTATTTCTGGATTTAGTGAAGCTGAATTGGAATGATAATCAAGGTGCAAGATATGAAGCGGTTGCGTCATTGATTCATGCGGGGCGTTATAATGAGGCAGCAGAAATTATGGTACGCTATGAAAAAGGGTCACAGCATGACGCGACCTATTTATATTTGGATTGGAAGCTTGAATTGGAGGCATCGAAGGGTGAATCTGCGGAAGCTGATGGCATGCTGAAGTTGGCGGCTAAAGCGAATAGTCATGTCATCAATTTGCAAACGTTCAAGTCGAAAACAATTGCCTATCCTAGATATCAAGAGATTCAGCCGGGCAGTGAAGTGGAAGCGAGATATATTTGGCTGTTGTTGAATGGTGTGAATAGGTAAGTGAGTGAAGGCGTGTCATTAGTCGAGGGATCGGCTGATGGCACGTTTTTTAGGTGTGGAGTTCCGCTTTAAGGTCGTCCAGTTTGCTTGGGATCGTATAGTTTCGTATCGGGGTCGTCCGGTATTAAATTTACCATCTATAAGTGCAAATAAAGTGTCACTCTATAAATAGAGCGACACCTGAATATTACTTTCCACCAAGTAAATTAAACAATCCGCCTGCGATACTTCCTTCATCACGCGAGCCTCCGCCCGGTGTTTGTGGTGCAGCTGCAAATACGCGACTAGCAAGTCGGGAGAACGGTAATGATTGAACCCATACAGTCCCAGGTCCCTTCAGCGTGGCGAAAAACAGTCCTTCGCCGCCAAATAATGCTGTTTTCACACCTTTGACCATTTCGATATCGTAATTGACTTCTTGTGTCAAGGCAACGAGACAGCCTGTATCAACGCGTAGTATTTCACCTGGATCGAGTTTGTATTCGATGATTGTCCCACCAGCGTGGACGAATGCCATACCGTCGCCTTCAAGTTTCTGCATGATAAAGCCTTCGCCACCGAAAAAGCCAGCGCCGAGTTTGCGTTGAAATTCGACGCCAATAGAAACGCCTTTAGCAGCAGCAAGAAAAGCATCTTTTTGACAGATGATTTTGCCGTTATATTGGCTCAAATCCATCGGAATAATTTTCCCAGGATAAGGCGATGCAAAATAGACATGTTTTTTTCCGACGCCGTCGTTAGTGAACGTTGTCATGAATAGACTTTCTCCAGTCAATATCCGTTTTCCAGCACCCATTAACTTGCCCATAAGTCCACCAGCGCCTGATGATTTAGAGCCATCACCGAAAATCGTTTCCATTTTGATGCCGTCTACCATCATCATAAGAGACCCTGCTTCTGCCACAACCGTTTCCTGTGGGTCGAGCTCGATTTCGACGAATTGCATGTCGTCCCCGTATAACTTGTAATCAATTTCGTGATTGTTCATATAACCTGAATCCTCCTCTATTTTTATTGATAATTAACCATACGTTTGACAAGCAGAAAAGTTTCAATTCATCTTTTTTAATATATCTATGAAACTCCATAAGTAAGTAACGATTTCGCGCGTTTCTGGCTCAAAGTGTGTATTGCTAAATGTTTCATTAAAGGAGCGAGTGACTGTTTCTAAAATGAATACGCGAGGCTGTGCTGAATGAACTTCATCCAGTAAAAATTGTGTATACTGATTGCCGCTTAGCTTAGTGTCATTCGCACACTTTTCAAGAAATTGAGTTAATAGCATGATGACCATACTTTTGTTATCCACTGTCGTTTCATTTGCGGGCTGTAAATGATTGAACAAACTGGCTCCAAGTAATGTGTCGTTTGTGGCCATCATATCACTAATAATCGCGTCAATTCGTCTTGTTGTAAATTGCGCGAGCCGCTGAATATCGATTTTCTCTGTTGAACTAGCATTCCAAAAGTGAATGAGATGCTGCATCATCCCCATAAAGATCACGGCACAGTCTGGTGCGTAGGATTGTGCTTCTTTCCCGTAAACATCCACCAATCTTTCGGTCAACCAGGAAATTTCCATGAAATGATGCTTACTGATGAAGGATCTCAAGTCTTGGTCGCCTGAGCTGAAAACAGACTCATAAATCGGCAACAGATTGTGCTCGCGATTGATGTGCATGCGAACGACAATTTGTTCAGCTAAAATATTCTTATCCTGAATGTCCTGTCCAATCAACAATTCTCTCCTTTTAATAGTAGCTTCTTCGTGTGCATATTCCAACATGGCCATCAGGCATTCGTTTTTCGATGTGAAATAATTATAAAAAGTCCCTTTGGAAATTTGGGACTCATCTAAAATATCTTGTACTGATGTAGCTGCAAACCCTTTTTCTGCGAATAGCTGCCGTGCAACTAATAAAACCTGTCGTTTGCGGTTATTCATGAAATCACCTTTTCTTCGTGATTGGCTATCGAACTTATACTGCTAGTCTAATGATATATTAGACCGCAAAGACTATTATATCAATGAAATAAAGTTTTTTTCAATGAAAGCGATTACGTAAGTTGATAAATTTGGACTGTCAGTATAAACTGTTCAATAGGGTGTACCGAGAGTACAAAATTTATACGTAAAGTAGTAAATGGGGGAAATAAGATGGATATTCAAAAAATGCATGACAAGCCGCCTTATGGCATGATTGCGATTCTTTTCATAGGAACGTTTGTAGCGTTCCTAAATAATACGCTGTTAAATGTTGCGTTACCGACAATTATGACGGAATTCAATGTCAAACCGAATGAAGTACAGTGGTTATCGACGGGGTATATGTTAGTCAATGGGATAATGATTCCTGCCAGTGCCTTCTTCGTTCAAAAGTTTACGAATCGTAAATTATTTTTAACGGCAATGGCATTGTTTTCGCTAGGAACTTTGTTGGCGATTATTACGCCAACATTTGGTTTACTCATTGCTGCACGAATGATTCAGGCATCGGGTTCTGCGATGATGGTTCCGTTGCTGATGAATATCATGCTAACAGCCTTCCCAATTGAACGTCGTGGAGCGGCAATGGGTATGTTTGGATTAGTGATGTTTGCGGCACCTGCAATTGGACCGACATTATCAGGTTGGGTCATTGAACATTATTCATGGCGTACACTTTTTGTGATTGTCTTGCCGGTTGCCATAATGACGCTTATCTATGCATTTTTCAAACTACGTAACATTACACCAAACCGTGATGTGAAGCTAGATATCTTGTCACTTGCTTTGTCGAGTGTTGGTTTTGGTGGCTTATTGTATGGATTTAGTTCTGCTGGAGATAAGGGGTGGACTGCGCCGATTGTCTATGGAACCATTTTGATTGGTGCGATTGCACTTATCGCATTAATAATCCGTCAGCTTCGCATGGATGATCCAATGCTCGACTTCAGGATTTATAAATATCCGATGTTTGCGCTAGCATCTGTCATTTCGATTGTTCTGTCTGTGGCAATGTTTTCCGCAATGATTTTGACACCACTTTATGTACAGAATGTACGAGGAATTTCACCGTTTGAGGCAGGAATTTTGATGCTGCCAGGTGCGGTTGTCATGGGACTGATGTCGCCGATTACCGGCCGATTATTCGATAAATACGGGGCACGTACAATGGCAATCATGGGGCTATCTATTACGATTATTACCACATTTTATTTGAGTAAACTTGGTTTGGAGTCGGGTTATTACTACATCATGATGCTCTACACGGTCAGGATGTTCGGGATTTCACTTGTCTCTATGCCAATCATGACAAATGGTATGAATCAATTGCCGATGATTTCAAATCCGCATGGTACAGCTATGAACAATACACTTCAGCAAGTTTCGGGGGCTATTGGTACAGCTATCCTTCTGACCATTATGACGAAAAGGATGGAAAGTTCGGGGACGGATCTTGCTGCAAAGGCTGCTGCTTCGGGTGACATGCCGACAACGAATGAGGGCTTGGCATTATTCCAGCAAGAAATTGCAAAAGCAGCCATGCTAGATGGCGTCAATTTTGCTTTCTTCATTTCCATGCTTGTTGCTGTGGTTGCCTTGCTATTAACATTCTTTGTAAAGCGAGTTGTACCACCGAAGAATGATAGGTCGTTTGCTGAGCTAAAGGAAAGTAAAGAGTAGTTATACGTCAACTCCGCATGGGCAATTATGTCCTGGTGCGGAGTTTTTTGGTGGAATAAAATAAAGGGATTTCATGGGATATGTCGAAGTCATTAAGTAGGGTTGTAAGCGTTTTCAATTTGATTCAACACGGAAGTGGAAAGGGGAAATGGTGCAATGAAATTGAACAACTATATTGGGGGTTCGTGGCAAGGAGAGGAAGGAGCAGAATATACGGCTGTGACCAACCCTGCGAATGGCGAGGAACTGGCACAAGTAAGGCTATCGATAAAGGAAGATGTAGATAAGGCGGTGCAGGTAGCGAAAGAAGCGCAGAAAAAGTGGGCACTCGTTCCGGCACCAAAACGTGCGGATTATTTATATGAAATTGGACGGATCATGAAGGACAAGAAAGAGCATCTGGCACAGGTCTTAACGAAGGAAATGGGCAAAGTGATTGAGGAGGCGCGTGGCGAAGTCCAAGAAGGAATTGACATGGCGCTGTATATGGCAGGAGAAGGTCGCCGCTTGTTTGGTGAAACGGTGCCGTCCGAACTGCAAGATAAATTTGCGATGAGTGTTCGTGCACCGATTGGGGTTGTCGGGTTGATCACACCTTGGAATTTTCCAGTGGCAATCGCGACATGGAAGTCATTCCCGGCAATGGTTGCGGGTAATACTTTCGTTTGGAAACCAGCGACAGAAACGCCGATGATGGCGTATGAAATGGCGCTTATTTTTGAGCAAGCAGGGCTACCAGCTGGTGTTGCTAATATCGTTTTTGGTGCGGGTTCGACGGTGGGAACAGCGCTAATTGAACATCCTGATGTACGCGTGATTTCATTCACAGGGTCAACAGAAACGGGGCGTCATGTGGCTGAAACAGGTGGCCGTCATTTGAAAAAAGTATCGCTTGAAATGGGCGGTAAAAATGCAGTCATCGTCATGGATGATGCGGATATCGATCTTGCGGTGGAAGGGATTTTGTGGAGTGCTTTTGGGACGGCGGGTCAGCGCTGTACAGCATGTAGCCGCGTCATTGTGCATAAAGATGTAAAGAAGGAACTTGAGGAAAAGCTTGTTGAGGCAATGAGAGGTTTATCAATCGGTGATGGACTGGATGAATCAGTCAAAATTGGTCCAGTTATTAATCAAAAAGCACTTGAGAAAATCCATAGCTATGTGGGTATTGGACAACAAGAAGGTGCGAAGCTGCTGGCAGGGGGGAATATATTAACAGAAGGAGACCTTGCAGCTGGGCATTATTATGAGCCAACGCTATTTACAGATGTGAAATGGGATAGCCGACTAGCACAAGAAGAGATTTTTGGTCCTGTTGTGTCCTTAATTGAAATCAGTAGTTTAGATGAAGCGATTGAAGTGAATAACAGCGTGAAATATGGACTTTCCAGTTCGATATTCTCGCGGGATGTCAATCAAGTATTCCGGGCACAGCGTGATTTGGATACCGGAATTGTTTATGTCAACGCGGGAACGACGGGGGCTGAAATCCATTTGCCGTTCGGCGGGACAAAAGGGACGGGGAATGGTCATCGTGATTCGGGCGTAGCTGCACTCGATGTTTTTACGGAGTGGAAAAGTATTTATGTGGATTTTAGTGGGAAGTTGCAACGGGCGCAGATTGACACGGAATAATATCCTAGGTAAGGGGATGGGAGCATGAAGGTCGTCATACTCGGTGCAGGTTTAATGGGAAAAGAAGCAGCACGTGATCTAGTGAAGAGTGATGAGGTTGCCAAAGTCTATTTGGCAGACTTGGATGTCAGACCAGCGGAAAATTTTGCAGAACAACTGATGTCTGACAAACTCGATATTCTACTGCTAGATGCAACAAATGATGTGCAATTGCGCGACGTTATGGCACTTGGGGATGTCGTGATCAATGCATTGTTCTATACATTTAATGAGAAAGTGGCGCGGATGGCAGTAGATTTGGGCGTTCACTCCATCGATCTCGGTGGTCATATCGGCGGTGCAACGGATGCGGTACTCGGCCTCGCGGAACAGGCGGCGGCGAAAGGTGTCACGATTATTCCAGATCTCGGAGTGGCACCGGGCATGATAAATATTTTAGCGGGGTACGGGGCGGAAAAACTAGATACCGTAAAGTCCATTAAATTATATGTGGGCGGCATTCCGGTGAAGCCAGAACCGCCGCTAAATTATAATGTTGTTTTTTCATTAGAAGGCGTGTTTGATCATTATACAGATCCTTCTCATGTTATTCGTGGTGGTAAGCTGTTAGAAGTTCCTTCTTTATCCGAAATTGAACCGATTTATTTCGATAAATATGGTGAACTGGAGGCGTTTCATACATCTGGTGGGACGTCGACATTGACTAAATCGTTCCCGAATGTGGAGACGCTTGAATATAAGACGATTCGCTATAAAGGGCATGCTGAAAAGTTCCAGTTGCTTGTCGATCTTGGATTATTAGCACGTGACAGTGAGGTAGTTGTCGCTGGTAATAAGGTCAAAGTGCGTGATGTTATGCGAGAGCTATTGTCTCCGCAGCTTAAGCTAGGTGATAAATCGGATGCCGTGTTGCTGCGCGTCATTGTTAGTGGTGACAAAGGTGGATTGCCTGTGACGTATGAGTACGATTTGATTACGGAAAAAGATACGACGGTCAATGAAACTGCGATGGCGCGTGCGACGGCGAATACCGTTTCAATCGTGGCGCAGATGATTGGTAATGGTGTAATTACAAAGCGAGGAGTTCATCCACCAGAAAACAGTGTGCCAGGTGCATTATATATTGAGGAAATGAAAAAGCGTGACGTGGTTATTGTGGAAACGGTGGAGACGAATAATGTCTCCGCTTGAGGGAGGGATATAGCAATGGATTTCGGATTCACAGAAGAACAACAGATGTTAAGGAAAACGGCGCGTCAGTTTGTCGATGAAGAAATTATGCCACATATTCAGAAATGGGATGCGGAAGGCGGCTTTGACCCAGCGATTTGGAAGAAGCTTGCGGACATCGGTTTTATGGGCGTGTGTGTACCTGAACAATACGGCGGCAGTGGCATGGACTACAATTCACTGGCGATTTTATGTGAGGAATTAGAGCGTGGCGATACTGCGTTCCGGACGGCAGTCTCTGTTCATATCGGGTTGAACTCAATGACGCTAATGCAGTGGGGAACGGAAGCGCAGAAGCAGAAATATTTAATGCCGCAGGCCAAGGGTGAGAAAATTGGTGCTTTCGGATTAACGGAACCTGGCGCAGGATCGGATGTTGCGGCGATGACGACGACAGCTGTACGCGATGGGGATGACTATGTATTGAATGGTCAGAAGACGTGGATTTCCTTGTGCGACGTGGCTGATCATTTCCTTGTTTTTGCTTATACGGATAAGGAGAAGAAACATCATGGCATTAGTGCATTCATTGTGGAGCGGACAACACCGGGCTTTTCATCGAAGGCGATTAAAGGGAAGTACGGCATTCGTGCGGGCAATACGGGCGAGTTGTTTTTTGAAGATATGCGTGTGCCGGCTGCGAATTTGCTAGGGGCAGAAGGTGAAGGCTTTAAAATTGCGATGGCTGCACTTGATAATGGCCGCTTCACTGTGGCAGCGGGGGCAGTCGGCCTAATTATGGGCTGTCTCGAAGAAAGTGTGAAATACTGTCATGCACGCGAAACATTCGGCAAATCGATAGGTAAGCACCAACTTGTTCAGCAAATGATCGCCAATATGGAAGCTGGTTATCAGATGAGCCGCTTACTTGTCTACCGTGCAGGCGACATGAAAAATAAAGGCCTGCGCAATACGCGCGAAACATCGCTAGCAAAATGGCAGGCTTGTGATTTTGCCAATAAAGCAGCTGATGATGCCTTCCAAATCCACGGTGCTTACGGTTATTCGGATGAATACCCGGTAGCTCGGTTCTTGCGCAACTCAAAAGCACCCGTCATCTACGAAGGTACGCGTGAAATCCATACGATTATGCAGGCGGAGTACGTGCTAGGGTATCGAGAGGATAAGAGGTTAAGCAATATGTTGCCAGAATGGCCTTTTGAGTGAGATCCTGATGGGGCTTCTGCCTCCATCGGGTTTTTTTATCGGTGGCGTTTTTTTAACTTCTGCGCTTTTTGCAGAAATTAAACAATAAATGCCTATTAATAACTCTTAATTGCAAATTAAACAAAGTCCGCCTCAAGTGCGGTAGCATACTTTGATTGTTGAATCCTTCTCCATACTCCAACGTATGTATAGACAGTACGAATCGCTGAAAGGGGAGATCTAGATGGGCAAGTATACGATTAACGAATTTATTAAACAGACAAAGCAGGATGAGCAAGTAAGAGAAAACTTTGAGCTGGAAACACCACGTATTTTGGAGGTCAATTTAACGGACTTAGTGTGGGCAAAAACCGGCTCGATGATTTCTTACACAGGTCAGATTAAATTTGAACGGGAAAGAATGCTGGAACACGGCGTGGGGATGATGTTCAAAAAAGCGCTGACGGGTGAAGGTACTTCATTGATGAAGGCGACAGGGAATGGTCGCTTGTACTTGGCGGACCAAGGGAAAAAGATTACGATTTTCGACTTGAATAATGAATCGATTACGGTCAACGGTAATGATCTGCTAGCATTTGAACCGAGTATCGAATGGGATATCAAACTGATGCGAAAAGTGGCAGGCATGATGTCGGGTGGATTGTTCAACGTGACATTGCGAGGCACGGGCAAAGTGGCTATCACCACTCACTTTGAGCCATTAACGCTACTTGTTCGTCCGGGAGAGCCCGTCATAACCGATCCAAATGCGACCGTTGCTTGGTCTGGGGACTTGACGCCAGAATTCCGCACAGATGTTAGTTTCCGGACATTCATAGGCCGTGGTAGTGGAGAATCCATTCAAATGGAGTTTAAGGGTGAGGGATTTGTCATCATTCAACCGTTTGAAGAAGTGTATGTGACGGGAAATAGTTCTTCTTAAAGAGCCCTGCGCATTTTAAGACACGATTTCTGCCTTGTTCTCTGGTGTGAACTCGTGTTTTTTTTACAATAATCGAACGGTTTATGATAAACTATTCCTTAAAAACAATTTCTCACAAACAAGGAGTGTTTACCATTGAAGATTGAACCGTCGTTAAAAATGTCTATTTTTGAACCTGCTATTTTTGGAGATTTAAAAATAGCCGCTGAAGCGAAAAGAGCGACTGGCGCTGACGTGGTTGATTTAAGTCTCGGAAGTCCAGACCTTCCTCCAGATGAAAAAGTGAGACAGGTTTTATCTGAACAAAGCGCCTTGGCGACTACATATGGCTATACACTGAGCGGAACAAAACGATTTAACGAAGCAGTGGCGAATTACTATAAACGACGTTCTGGCGTAACACTTAATCCCGACTCCGAAATCATTCAAACAATGGGGTCGCAAGAAGGACTCGTTCATTTACCCTTTGCTCTGTGCAATGAAGGGGATATCGTATTGACTACAAATCCAGCTTACGTCGCATACGATGCAGGCATTAAGCTTGCAGGTGCTGTTCCATATTACATGCCATTGCGTGCGGAAAATGGATTTCTACCTAATTTAGATGAAATACCGGAAGATGTCGCTCGAAAAGCGAAATTACTCATTTTGAATTTGCCAGGCAATCCTGTTCCTGCGTTGCCTGATGCAACATTTTTTGATAAGGTCGTGGCATTTGCTAAGAAGTACAATGTCCCTGTCCTTCATGACGCAGCTTATTCAGAATATTACTTTGCAGGTGACTCGCCGAGTAGTTTCTTATCAACACCTGGGGCAATGGAAGTCGGCATGGAAATCAATTCATTATCCAAGAGCTTTAGTTTAGCAGGCGCTCGTATCGCCTATATTGTCGGCAATGCAGAGTTGATTAGCATCATCAAACAGTTGAAATCGAATTTGGATTACGGGATATTTGGGCCGATTCAAGAAGCGGCAGTAACTGCACTTGACCATGCAGAAGAAATTACAGATCGGCTGCGCAAGGAGTTTTCCGCGCGTCACAAAGTGTTAATGAACGGGTTAGCTGATATTGGTTGGTCTGTCACGCCTTCAAATGGAGGTATGTTCGTGTGGGCGAAATATCCGTTTGACATTGACGACAGGGCATTCGTCTTCAAAGCGATTGAGCAATGCGGTGTTGTCATGGTTCCAGGAAGCATCTTTGGTACGGAAGGTGCTGGATTTGTGCGATTGGCACTTGTACAGAAAGTGGAGGAATTGCAAAAAGCAGTTGCTCAATTGAGTACATTAGAAATTTACGCAGTGAAGTGAAGTTAGGTTAGAAAGGACTTTTATGTTATCGTCCTCTCTAACCTTTTTGTATGGTTGAATTATGTGCGCCTATATAATTAATTTCATGCTAACGTTTGTTTACCGAATTCAATCGACGTATTAATAATATTAATTTCATTATAAATATTATTAAGTTTAGTTGTTGATTTTATTGATTCTATGTTATATGATGAATACAAATGAGAGGAGGAGACTAAAGTTTATCATGGCCTATCCAGTTATTAGTCATTGTCCTGTCTGTAGCGAAACACTAAAAATTACCAAGCTACGTTGTTCATCTTGTCACACAACCATTGAAAATGAATTCGAATTGTCAAAATTGGCATCTCTATCGAGTGATCAACTTCACTTTGTTGAGGTATTTCTAACGTGTAGAGGAAATATTAAGGAAGTTGAAAAGGAACTTGGAATTTCCTATCCAACGGTACGTGGCAAATTGAATGATGTTGTGAGCTCCCTTGGTTACGAAATAAAGAAGAAAAATGAAGTAGATGAGAAAAAGGTTGTTGCAATGTTAGAAAGCGGAGAAATAACTCCGGAAGAAGCCATTAAGCTATTAAAAGACGAATAGGAGGAATTAACTTTGAGTACAGAAATTGAGAAAATCATAACGATGGTACAAGATGGGAAAGTGGATGCGGCGAAAGCATCAGAACTTATCCAAGTATTAAAAGATCGAGAATCTGGTAGTAATGTGTCTGCTAAATCTCCTATCTATGCGGATAAAACATTGAAGGTACGTGTTGTATCAGCAGACAATGATAATGTGACTGTCAATTTGCCAATCAAACTTGTAAAGGTTGTATTGTTAGCGGGGCATAGCATCGCTGCAAGTATCCCTCAATCGGAAAAGTATGTGAAGGACCTCGATATCAGTTTAATTTTGGATGCCATAGAACATGAATTAGACGGACAAATTATTGATGTCAAGTCTGCGAATGGCGATACTGTTTCAGTTACGATTGAATAGGGTCTTCATATGCTAAAAGTAAAGGTGAGAACAGAATCGGTGCGGCTCACTATTCCAGTTCCTTATGTCATTCTTAACATAGGTATTTCTATCATTTCTTGGCAACTCACTACTAGACTTATTAACAAATGGGTCCAGGAATCTATGAAGGAAAAAGAACAAACATTTACGATGCCGCCCTTGAATAAAAAAGAACTCAAAAGTATTGTGAATGAACTGAAAAAGCATAAAGGGCTTTTGCTAGTCGATGTCAAAGATAAGGATGGGACGGAAGTTGTGATTAAGTTATGAGTTTCTTAATGTCCTCAAGCTTTATTTATGAACATTTCTTGCTGATTCGGGTGCAGTAGCTAAAATTCAACAAAATCGCCCTATAAAAAAATGAGCGAGGGGATCTATAAACAAATCACCTCGCTATTCGTTGGTTATCCAATTTAAAATCACTGCCTGCCGGACTTTGGAAAATACGGAGGCCGAATTGTCCAGCGACAGCAAAAAGATGGTCGAATATATCGGCTTGGATAGCCTCGTAGATTGTCCATTGCGTGCTATTCGTAAATGCATAAATTTCAATCGGGAGTCCATGCTCGCCAGGGGCTAACTGGCGTACCATTAACGTCATTTCTTTATTAATCCCCGAATGCCGTTGGATATATTGGTTAATATATGCCCGAAAAACGCCAATATTGGTCAACGCCCTTCCGTTTACAATATTACTGCGATCAATTTCATTTACTCGATTATACTCCTCAATTTCTCGCTCTCGTTCAGTCATATAGTCCTTTAAAATATCGATTTCTCTACAATGCTCAATCATTTCTTTTGAACAAAATGCAATGCTGGACACATCCATATACAATGCACGCTTTATGCGCCTCCCGCCCGCCTCCTGCATTCCCCGCCAATTAATGAACGAGTCAGAAATGAGTGCGTAACTTGGAATCATCGTAATAGTTCGGTCAAAGTTTTGCACCATCACGGTATTTAAAGAAATATCAATGACATCCCCATTGGCACCGTATTTTGGCATTTCAATCCAATCACCCATACGCACCATATCTGTGGACGATAACTGAACGCCCGCGACAAGACCCAATATCGAATCTTTAAAAATTAACATAAATACTGCCGAAAGTGCTCCGATTCCACTCAGTAAAATAATTGGACTTTGCCCAACTAAATTGGCAATGATTAAAATAACTCCAATCGTCACAACAACAATTTTGGCAACTTGTATATAGCCTTTAATCGGTTTTGTTTTGGCAATTTCATATGTTTGATAAATATCATTAAAGATGCTTAACAAACGATTAGTAACACTCAAGGCTACAATCATAATGTATGTGAGTGCCAACGTTTCAATCAACTTTTGATAGGTCGGAAATGTTTCTGCAAATGTATAAATAATCGTTGCAGGCACAAAATGTGATAATTTCCGAAATACCTTTCGCTCCAACAAAAGATGTCCCCATGTAAGTTGATGTTTACGTATAAGATGTGTGATAAAACGAATAATCACTTTTTGTGTAATAAAATTTGCGATGACGCAAAGCAATATAATAAGTGTAATTAAAATAGTAAATGCCAGTAGATCTATCCATCCTGTTTCTACCCCGTATACTAAAAGTTGCTTACGAATAATACTCATATAACTCCCCTTTCCAATCGATGATTGGGAATTGCACCTAATGTAAAGCAGAATGAAGCCGTACCTGCACTCGCCTGAAGTAGTAACCAACCTTGTTCGGATTACAGGGTTGATTGTTCTATTATGAAATTGATTGATACATCTATTATGATAAACTTATCAAAAAAAGATTCAAGGGATTGGAGTTATGCACAATGGAAAAAAAACAAGTCGGATTGAAGCCGTTTTTCTCTCTTATTTTATCCACAGGAATTCCGAAGCTAGCTTTAGCTGTTGGTTTAACTGCGGGCGTGCTGACGACGCTTGCAGGTTTGGTTGTTCCGCTGTTAACGAAAAATCTTGTGGATGGCTTTTCGGTCGCTTCGCTAAGTGTCCCGATTATGATTGCAATCGGGGTGGCGTTTATTCTCCAAGCAGTAATTGATGGGGTATCCATTTATTTACTGAGTTATGTGGGACAAAAAGTAGTAGCTAGGTTGCGTGAGAAAATGTGGACCAAGCTCATTCGTTTGCCAGTCAGCCATTTCGATAAAGAATCGAGCGGTGAAACGGTGAGCCGCGTTGTCAATGATACGGGAATCGTTAAAGAATTGATCACCCAACACTTTCCTCAATTCATTACCGGAATCATTTCGATTATCGGTGCGGTCATTATTTTACTTGTAATGGACTGGAAGATGACGCTCATTATGCTCATTTCAGTGCCAATTACAGTAGCTATTATGGTGCCACTTGGGACTAGAATGGCAAAGATTTCACGCGGCTTGCAAGATGAAACAGCTGTGTTTACGGGTAATATTCAACAAACACTCGGTGAAATTCGTTTAATGAAAGCTTCTAATGCTGAACTGAATGAAGAAGCGAGTGGTAAAGCGGGCATTGAAAAATTACTTAAGTTTGGTTTGAAGGAAGCGCGTATAACTGCATTAATTGCCCCTTTTATGTACTTGGTGGTTATGGTTGTGATCGTCATGATTATCGGTTATGGCGGTATGCGTGTTGCGAGCGGCACGATGTCAACGGGGGAACTTGTTGCATTCCTGCTATACCTTTTCCAAATCATTTTCCCGATTACATCCTTTGCAATGTTCTTTACGCAGTTGCAGAAAGCAAAAGGGGCAACAGAGCGTATTATCGACATTTTAGAACTGCCATTGGAAGAAGGGCAGGACGGTTTGGCGATGGATATTGCGGGAAAATCTGTTCAAGTTGTGGATGTATCGTTTGCTTATGAAGAAGATGAACCTGTCATTGGCAATGTGTCCTTTGAAGCACAGCCTGGTGAAATGATTGCCTTTGCTGGGCCAAGTGGTGGAGGAAAAACGACGATGTTCGGGTTACTGGAACGTTTTTATGAACCGACGGATGGTGAAATTCGAATTGGCGGCACACCTATTAAAGAGCTGTCGATGGCATCGTGGCGCAGTCAAATTGGTTATGTTTCACAAGAAAGTGCCATGATGGCAGGAACAATTCGTGAAAATTTATGCTACGGTTTAGACAATAGTGCAACTATTTCAGATGAACGGCTGTGGGAAGTGACTGAAATGGCTTATGCTGACGAATTTATTAAGAGCTTTACGAAAGGCTTGGACACCGAAGTTGGCGAGCGAGGCGTTAAACTTTCGGGAGGGCAAAGGCAGCGTATTGCCATTGCCAGAGCGTTTTTACGAGATCCCAAAATATTAATGATGGACGAAGCAACGGCTAGTCTCGATAGTCAATCGGAAGGCGTCGTGCAAGATGCACTGATACGCTTAATGGAAGGGCGCACAACATTTGTCATTGCCCACAGATTATCAACAATTGTCGATGCGGATAAAATTATTTTCATCGAGAACGGACAGGTAACGGGCAGTGGGACGCATCAGGAATTGACGCAATCACATGCATTGTATCGTGAGTTTGCAGAGCAACAATTGGCGTAGGGATACCGAGTTGGAATATTTTTTACGAACCACCCTTTGCTTTTTACGGCGCAGGGTGGTTTTCTGTAATAAAAAAGATAGCCCATCCTACAGTTAAGGTATTAACAATTCTTGCAGCAAAAATCAGTACATGTTAAACTATTCTCATTAGTAGTGAAACGGAGGTGAGGAATGATGTTAGATACTGTGTATGCACGTGAAAGTTTGTTGGAATATTTAGCTACTTCATGTGCGATTACGCATGAAATTACGCCTAACGGGATACGTCTGTCCTTTTTTAGCCAATTTCAGTAATCACACAGCTGTTTAGCATTTATTCCTTACGATACATTTTTAAGGGGAAAGATCGCTGAAAAGCGGTCTTTTTGTGTTGCTTCCAGCTGTGACCACAGAACGAGGGGAAGCGGAAAATATGATCTGTACAATACAACAAATTAGCAAAATGCTTGGTGGCAATATGATATTTGAAAATCTTTCATTAGATATAAAAACGGGAGATAAATTAGGGGTTGTTGGACGCAATGGTAGCGGGAAAACAACATTATTTAAGCTCATTGCAGGAGCGGAGCGACCAGATAACGGTGCGCTACATTTTAAAAAGGGAACGAAAATCGGCTACTTAGCCCAAATTCCTTCATTCAATAAAGAAACGACGGGCTACGATGTACTAAATAGTGCATTTGAAGAACTAAAGGCTATGCAGGCCAAGATGGCTCAGATGGAAGTAAAGCTTGCCGATCCTCAACAGGATGACATGGAAAAGTTACTTCAATTGTATGGAGATTTACAAGAAGAGTTTGCGCGTCGTGACGGCTATGCCATCGATTCGGAAATCGACAAGGTCATCAATGGCCTGCAATTACAAACATTTGTTGGGCGGTCTTTTGGACAATTAAGTGGTGGTGAACAAACAAAGATTATGCTCGGCAAGCTGTTATTGACGAAGCCCGATTTACTGTTATTAGATGAACCGACAAATCACTTGGATTTATTTGCAGTGGAGTGGTTGGAAGAATATTTAAGAGACTACGCTGGGACAGTTGTTATCGTTTCGCATGACCGCTACTTCTTGGATTGTGTCGTGACGAAGGTTGCGGATCTGGAAGAGGGAGAGCTTCATCTTTATTACGGGAATTACTCTGCTTTTATTCTCGAAAAGGAACAGCGGCTAATGCGAGAATTTCAAGATTATGAAGAGCAGCAAAAGAAGATTAAGAAGATGAGAGAAGCTATTAAGCGACTACGTCTGTGGGCGAATGAGGCCAATCCACCGAATGCGGCATTGCATCGCCGAGCGCGCAATATGGAACGAGCGTTGGAGCGGATGGAGAAGGTACGGAAACCGCTAATAGATCCGAAGAAGATGTCCTTGTCGTTTGAAGCTGCTCCACGTAGTGGCAAGGAAGTGGTTGTCATGGAGGGCATCACGAAAGCATTCGGGCAACGGCGGTTATTGAAGGAAGCAGACTTACATGTGTATTGGAAGGATCGCACGGCGATTGTTGGCCGCAACGGTAGCGGGAAATCGACGATTTTGAAGATTTTATTAGGGGAATTGCAAGTGGATGGTGGGCTCAGTAAATTGGGGAGCAATGTGAAAGTAGGATTCTTGTCACAGCATTTTGAAATTGCAGATCCTAAAGCTCGTCTTATTGATGTTTTTCGGGCAGACGTCCAAGTGGCGGAAGGTGAATCGCGTCATCTGTTAGCAAAATTCATGTTTTACGGACCAGATGTATTCAAGCGCATTGGGGATTTAAGTGGTGGGGAACGGATGCGGCTTCGTTTAGCACAGCTCATGCACCAAGATATCAATTGCCTTGTGTTGGATGAACCAACGAATCATCTGGATATTGAATCGCGCGAGGTGCTCGAAGAAGCGTTGGAGGATTTCACAGGTACCATCATTGCGGTTTCACATGACCGTTACTTTTTGAATAAATTATTCACGCGCACAGCCTGGTTGGAAAACGGCGTGATTACGACGTTTGATGGACCGTATAACTGGGCACGTGACAAATGGCAGGAGCTTCAAAGTCGGAAGATGGTTGAGGTAGTGTCACCTGTAGTGGTGACGAAGCCTGTGAAAGAATCAAAGACCATTAATGTGGAAGAAGAAATTGCGAAGCTTGAGCTTGCCATCACTTCATTGGAAAAGGATATGGAATGTGAAACGGATTGGGAGAAGTATGAATCGTTCACGAAGGAAGTGGCTAGTTTGAAAGAGCAACTGGCGTCTTATTATGATCTGTGGATGAGTGAAGTGGAATAAATGTTGTGCCTGGCGAGGGAGAGATCCCTTTCCAGGCACTTTTTGATTCATAAACAAGAGAGGGCTGCGCCAATTCAGTGAGTCGAAGGTCCTGAAATGACAATAACTCTGTTCAATTGATCGATAACACTCCGCAAATGAACGATAACTTTGTTGAATTGATTGATAACGGCTTTGAATTGATCGATAACTTGCCGCAATTGATCGATAACTTTCTTTCCGAACAACCTTGTGAGGTTATTTCCAAATAATGAAACTTATACCTTGGTAATATCGTTTTAAATAGTAGGGATGTTTAGTGAAAAATAGAAAGGGGAAGTAAAAATGATGGGTTGGTTGAATGTTGGTAGTCTCGTGCTTGGACTAATTGCGTGGATACTGCCAGTTGTGAGTCTCATGCGATATATACAAGGTGGGCATAAGAATTGGGCTGCATTTTCTGTTATGAGCGTCAGTGCCTGTGCAATTTCGCTATATTTCCAGATTGTTTATAATCACCACCTAGTCACGATTGGGGATTGGAGTGCTCTTATGGATACAACGGGCGCTCTGGTAAAAGTCGGTGCAGTTCTTCTCATCGTTACGATTGTATTAAATACAGCGACGTTAGTTATGTATCGTGACAGAAAGGTAAAGTAAGATGCTGACTGCCAAATAAAAAACTTGCATAATTCCACCACCCGGTGTAATATAATGACTGTATGACCGAAATGGTATTTAGGTCAATTAGCTAATCCCTTCAAAGTGAGGTGGAGAAATGGATCGTAGGCAGGAAATTTTAGAGGCGGCGGCAAAGTCATTTTCGCTTTTCGGCTACAAGGCGACAACGATGGATCAAGTGGCCAAGATTGCCAACGTTGGTAAAGGAACCATCTACACGTTTTTTGCTAACAAAGAAGAGCTGTTCAATGCGATTGTTGTGAACATGATTCAGGAGATGCGGGCGGAAGCAGATTCAGTTGCTGTTGAAGGTGCACCTTTTGAACAAAATGCACATGCTAGGTTAATGCGCATGCTCCAATTCCGTGAAACGCATCAATTGTATGCCATGCTTGTCGATGAAGAGAAAGAACTTCGGACACCAGCAGTCATAGAAGTGTTGGAAACGATCGAAAAAGAAATCGTTTCTTATATTAAATTCAAGATTGAAAAAGCGGTCGCTAAAGGTGAGCTGAAGCCTTGTGACAGTGAGCTGGTCGCTTATCTGTTATTTAAAGCGTACATGGCACTTGTGGCCGATTGGGGAAAAACTCATGATACGGAGCTTGAAGAACAGCGTATTGTTGCGTTATTGAGTGGGACAATTTTCAAAAGTCTCTTAGTCTGAGACTTGTTTTTTTGTTTAAAATTGACCATTTGAGGAAAGTGGTCAACTAGTTCTAGAGGAGTGTGTATGGTGAAGAAAACGATGACTTGGGCGGAGTGGAAACAGCTACTACGTTCGAAGAAAATGATGATACCCATGATTGCTATTTTGTTTATCCCGGTTTTGTATGCGGGAATGTTTCTGTGGGCATTTTGGAATCCCTATGCCAATATGAAGGATTTGCCCGTTGCGATTGTAGATTTAGACAAAGGAGCGGAAATGGATGGCGAGCAGCTGGCTTTAGGGCGAGAGTTGGCTGATAAATTAATGGATAGTAAGCAGTTTGATTTCCAAAGGGTCTCGAAAGCCGTTGCAGAAAAAGGACTTGAAAGTCAAGATTATTATGTAGTTATTGAAATCCCGGAAAATTTCTCGGAGCATGCTACGACATTGCTAGATGACGAACCGGAGAAGTTAACGATGATTTACAAACCAAACGAAGGATTCAACTTCTTATCCGGCCAAATTGGCGAGACGGCAATGGACCGGATTCGTGCAGAAGTAAACGAGAAAGTCGCTTCAACGTATGCGGAAAAGTTATTTGATTCCATTAAGGAATTGGGTGATGGTTTTGGTGAGGCGGCTGACGGCGCAGGGAAATTGCATGACGGTGCTACAAAATTAGTAGATGGCGCAGACGAATTGAAAGGTTATCTTGAAACATTGGCGGGTAGCACCATTACGCTGGCAGATGGGTCTGATAAAATTGCCCAAGGAGCAAGCGATGCTACTACGGGTGCCGTTGAGTTGAATAAAGGGCTAGGTACTTTATCGCAAGGCTCGACAGAACTGCTTGCAGGGGCACAACAAGCTTCAGCTGGCGCTGATGGATTGAAAGAGGGCCTTGCAAACTATACAGCTGGTGTTGACCAACTAACAACAAGTTATGGACAAATTGGTCAGAAAGAACAGGAGTTTAACAAGGCAGTAGGTACGTTGAATGAAAAATCACAGCAACTCAATGGGGCGGCAGGTCAATTAACGGGAGCAGCGGCTAATGTAGCAACTGGACTTGAAGAACTGTCTACACAACTTGGTCCTATTTTGGCGGAACTTCCAGCTGAGCAGCAAACAGCGATTGGGGAAGTACTTGGTCAATTGAAACAAGGGAGTGCCCAACTTTCTAGCGGTATGCAAGAGTTATCTGCTGGAACTGCAGCCTTAACAGAGGGGACTACCAATCTAAACGGTGCTGCTAGTCAACTTGCTGGCGCACATAGTAAGGCGCTCGCAGGACTCGAAAAACTAAACGGTTCTTCTCCACAGCTTCTCGAAGGGGCGAATGCCCTGGCGGAGGGAAATGAAAATCTTGTATCGGGCGTAGCGCAATTAGCGGAAGGTGTATCGGCCGCACAACAAGGTTCGTCTGATTTAGCGTCAGGCCTTGCTTCATTAACAGAAGGAACAGGGACATTGAAAGAGGGAACGGATACACTGGCATCGAAATCACAAGAACTTGCAGAAGGCTCTGTCACACTGGCTGACGGTTTGGTGGAGTTGGATGAAGGAACAGTGACGCTGCAAGAAAAACTAGCAGAAGCGAATGAAACTGCAAGTGAAGTTAATCCGACAGACAAAACATATAGCATGGTAGGTTCACCAGTTAATGTCGAGAAAGAAGGTATTAACCTTGTGCCGAACTATGGAACAGGATTTGCGCCGTATTTCCTGTCAATGGGGTTATTCATTGGTGCCTTGCTGCTGTCTATCGTCTTCCCGCTTGTCGAGCCGGCGATCAAACCAACAGGTGCATTCAGATGGTTCGCCAGTAAAGTATCGGTACTCGCTATCGTAGGCTTATTGCAGGCACTTATCGCAGTAGGTGTCGTGAAATTCGCACTTGGAATGGAAACCATTAACACGCCGCTATTTGTACTAACGGCGATTATCACAAGCTACACATTCATCGCGCTTGTCCAACTATGCGTATCCATATTAGGAGATGCAGGACGTTTCGTCGCGATTATCATTCTTATTTTGCAGTTAACAACGAGCGCAGGGACATTCCCACTTGAATTAATTCCAGTGCCACTGCAAATCTTCAACACAGTATTGCCGATGACCTACTCCGTGCAAGCTTTCAAAGGTGCCATCTCCACGGGTAACCTGTCGTTTGTTTGGATGAACAACGGTATCCTGATTGGATTCATGGTTGCATGTCTGGCCATTACATTTGGTTACTTCGCACTTCTATATACGAGAAGATATTCGAAGAACACAGTAGAAGCGTAAAATGGAAAGCCCCTGACAGCATGGAATTTTTGCTGTCAGGGGCTTTTACGTTATGAACCTACAAAACCACCGCCATTGACGTGGATCGTTTGACCGGTCATGTAACTGGAATCACAGGAAGCCAGAAATACATAAGCGGGCGCGTTTTCTGCAGGTTGACCACGGCGTTTCATGGGTGTGTCGGCTCCGTGCTGTTTGACTTTCTTCTTATCAAATGATGCTGGAATTAGCGGTGTCCAAATGGGACCAGGCGCGACAGCATTGACGCGGATCCCTTTTCCTGCCAAGTTCAGTGCGAGCGAACGAGTAAATGTCGTGATTGCTCCTTTTGTTGCGGAGTAATCCATCAAATCTGCCGAACCGTTATAGGCTGTAACAGACGAGGTGTTGATGATGGCGTCACCATCCGTCATATGTTGTAAAGCGGCTTTCGTTAAATAAAATAAGCCGAAGAAATTCGTGTCGAACGTCTCGCGTAATTGATCCGCTGAAATGGACAAGATATCGTCTTGTGGAAATTGTTTTCCGGCATTGTTAACGAGGATATTCAAACCGCCGAATTCATTGACCACTTCATCAATCAGTTGCTCGCAATGTTCTTCTTCACTAATATCAACCCGAACTTTCCGTGCTTTTCCACCGTAGGATTCGATGAGTTCCACGGTTTTATTTGCATCGATATCCTCTTGCTCGCCTAGATATGCAATTGCTACGTTCGCACCTTCCTTGGCAAAAGCCACCGCGACTGCCCGCCCGATACCGCTATCTCCGCCTGTAATTAAAGCGGTTTTACCTTTTAATTTACCTGACCCTTTATAATCCTTATCATCATAAATGGGTGCTGGATTCATTTCGGCTTCAACACCAGGTTGCTGGTCCTGCGTTTGTCCCTGAACGTTGTCATCCATCTTGTCATATTGATCTTTCATCAAGTCATTTCCTCCTAGACAATTCACGTATAAAGAAATCATTCCCTCACGTTGAATGAATTAAACGAAAAATGCTAAGAAGGCAAAATTACAGCTTCAGTTACTGCTCATCTCACTCTTGGAGAAAGTCCAATCCATATTGAATTTATATTTTTTTCATTTGAATAAATCCTGCTTGCGTTTTTTGCTTTGCAAGTTAATGCTATAAAAAATAAGTCGAATTCTCCTAGAACATGCTATTGTGTATATAAGCATAAATGAAAATATAGCTCAACTAAGCACGATAGCTTTAGCTATTGATCCTAAATAGATTGGAGGGAATTACATGTTAATTGATTTACATGAACTAAATTACATTGCGATTATTGCTGGTGGATTGTTGTACATGATTTATGGAGCAATCTATTATTCGATCATTCTAGGGAATAAAAAAGAAGGAAATCTTGACCCTCAGGATAAGGGTCATCAGAGCAGAGGTTCTTTAAAATATGGTGTCTCAGTTATCGTCGCATTTATTAGTTCAATTTTTGTTGCCATACTCGTCCAAGCCACTGGCTCTGCAAGTTTATTAGAAGGCGCGGTGATAGGAATCATAATAGGTATACTTATTTCAATCGTATATTTGAAAAATGCATTATTTGGACTTTTGACGAAAAAAACACTTGTGATAGCGATCGGAGACCATCTTATCATTTTTACGTTACTAGGAGCGTTACACGGTCTATTGCTATAAAACAAGCAACCCCAATTCAAAGTAATCATTGATTCAAACAAAAAAGTGTAGCATCTTCTTTTATCTCGGTTGAGAAAGGAGTTTTGCTACATTTTTTATTCAATAAATCCAACCTTTCAGAAAATAATTCCTTTTTTCGTGTAACCAAATCAATTCATTACAGTCTAATGAGGTAATACACGAAAAGGAAAGGGTTGGTCAATTTGAAAAAATCGACGATTGGGTTCATCGCGGCTGTTTTCATTACCGTAGGTGCAATTGCTTCTTCTACTGTCATCCATCAAGGGGAAGTTAGGGCAGCGACTAGCGCAGTTGCTAATCAAGGATGGAGCAAAGATTTCATCCAGCCTGTAAAAATAGGAGATCTCTTTGTCACCAATGACCAAGGTAAGCAGGTGACTGCTACCATTACGCTTGGTAATGAGGGAAAGACGGCTCATGTAAATGGCATTGAAGCGGGATCCTATACACTGCATGTGAAGCCGAGGGTAGTGAGTGGTAAGCGTCACGGCGCGCATGCATTCAAGTTCACAGTGGAGGAAGTACTTACACCCGTTTCCTCTGCCAAGGAGTTGATTGCGTATTTCGAGCAAGCGAAGGCTATGCAACAACCTCGTCTTGGCATTATGACGGACATGGTTACTGAGGAATCAGCAATGGCTGATTCTACGTCGAATAAATCAAGCGGCTCCTCTGATTATTCGACGACGAACAACCAAGTTGAAGGGGTCGATGAAGCAGATATTGTCAAAACGGATGGCGATTTTATTTACGCAGTAGTCGGTGATGGTAAAGTGTCGATTACAGATATCCGCAATCCAAAGAATATCGAACAAGCTGCGGCGATTAAAATGGAAGAAGGATTTTATCCATCTCAATTGTTCCTTCACGGTAAAACACTGGTCGTCCTTGGCGAGAAATATGAGCCATATCGGGAGGAACAGCAGGCAACCTCTAGTAAAAGGCTAATGCCTGTCAATAGCATGACAATGGTGCGGTTGTATGATGTCTCAAATCCGAAAAACCCATCGATGATCCGTGAAATTGGGGCGGAAGGCTATTTGAACGGTGCGCGAAAAGCGGGAGATATGCTGTACTTCATCACGAATGTCCGCCCATACTTTTGGATTATGGATACTTTCGATGGAGATATCTTACGCCCAAGCATGTACGATTCAAAAAGAAGTGCAGATGCTCAGCTACTAGATTACCGAGACATTGCGATTTTACCTGGTGCAGTAGAGCCGTCGTATTCAGTCATTACTGCTATCAATCTGTCATCACCAGCAACGAATAAGGTCGTCACTAAAGGCTATTTAGGTAGTAGTGAACAGTTGTATATGTCAGAGGACAATCTCTATCTCACTGCCACTGCTTATGATGATGTACCCACTTCCAATTCGAGTACTTCGGATATGATTATGTGGAATCCAGGCACTGCAAATACTGAACTATTTAAGTTTGCATTGAAAGGAACTGACGTGAAATTCCATAGTTCTACTGAGCTAAAGGGTCAATTGCTCAACCAGTTTTCGATGGATGAGCACAAAGGGTATTTCCGTGTAGTTATGACGGAAGGAAATACATGGGATGACAAAAATCCATCGAAAAATCATCTCTTTATTTTAGATGAAAACATGAAACTTACAGGCTCGGTTGAGGGGCTTGCCAAGGGTGAGCGTATCTATTCCGCGCGTTTTATGGGGGATAAGGCATACATGGTAACGTTCCGTGAAACGGATCCACTGTTTGTCATTGATGTAGCCAAACCTGCAGCTCCCAAGGTGCTTGGTGAACTGAAGATTCCAGGATTCAGTAATTATTTGCACCCACTTGATGATACTCATCTAATCGGATTCGGTTATGAAACAGTTGCCGAAAAGAATCCAAACGGCGGTGAGCCACGTATTTTGACGAAGGGCATGAAGATTTCACTATTCAATATTTCCGATTTTGCCAATCCGAAAGAACAGGATACGGAAATTATCGGTGGCCGAGGTACTTACTCGCCTATTCAATATGACCATAAGGCATTGTTCCAGCATAAAAACCGTAATTTGTACGGTTTCCCTGTTATGGTGTACGATGAAATCGGCAAAAAAGATTACATTGAGCTTCAAAGCTCGGGAGCACTCGTATACGAAATTACATCTGAAAAAGGAATTGTGTTGAAAGGCGATTTATTGACGAAGAATACGCAAGGAGAGCAATATTCAGATTGGGATAAGCAAATTCAGCGTATGTTGTATAGTAAAGATGAGCTGTATACAATTTCTATGAAGGAAATTAATAGTTATTCGTTAGATACATTTGGTACTTTGGGTGGCGTGAAGTTTGATTGAGTGGAAATGAAAAACGCGGTCCAGCACACTAATGCTGGATCGTTTTTTAGGTGAGATGAAATATTGGAGAATTTATTGGCCAGTTTGAGGGATTTATCAGCAAATTCAACGAAAACACCGTTATTCTAGCTACATGAAGTTATCCACTTGTTGATAACTTCATTCTTTGGATTTTACTCATTGTCATTTGTGGATTGCTTCGTTAAGATTATTCAAAAGGAGTGAAGAGGAATTGAACTTTATTCCTCTTTAGAGGAGTGAGCGGAGATTGTCAGCAGTGGATAAAGAGATAGCGATAGATTGTTGTCTGCTTGCGGGGCGCTTAATGATGGAAGCGGGAGCTGAGACGTATCGTGTAGAGGATACAATGGAGCGCATAGCTGAAACGCAGGAATTGTCGGCAACGCATAGTTTTGTTACGCCCACGGGTATCATTTTTACGCCAGGTAGTCCGTATCATACCAAACTAATTCGGATTAAAAATCGATCGACGGATCTTGAAAAAGTAGCGCTTGTCAACGATGTTTCTCGCAAACTATCCGCGGATGAATATACACTGGAGCAAGCTTATGCCAAGCTGAAAGAAATTGAACAAGCCAATGTGATGTTTCCATTATGGCTGCAAGTGATTGCAGCAGCTGTCGCCAGCGGTTGTTTTCTAATTTTATTTGAAGGAATATGGTCAGATGTACCAGCGGCCGTTTTTGCTGGTGGGGTAGGATTTATCATCGCGACCAAAATGCAAGAGTTAACGAAAGTTAGTTTTTTCGCGGAGTTCGTCGCAGCCTTGTTTATCGGCCTGATTGGTTACGGTGCAATTTCGGTTGAGCTGGGTACGGAGTTGGATAAAATCATTATTGGCTCTGTCATGCCTCTTGTTCCGGGCTTGTTGATTACCAATGCCGTGCGTGATTTGATGGCGGGTCATTTTGTGTCTGGATTATCAAAAGGTGCCGAGGCATTTTTAACAGCTTTTGCCATTGGTGCTGGTGTGGCACTTGTTTTATCTTTTTGAGTAGAGAGGTGAAGAAGGTTGACGTGGGTTACGCAGGGGATTCTTAGTTTTCTGGCGGCCGCAGGGTTTGGTATTATTTTTAATGCACCGCGCAGGATGTTATTCTATTGTGGTTTTGTAGGCATGACGGGTTGGCTCATTTATAGTACGTTCAATCAGTATTCGGGTGATCCCATGCAAGCTTCTTTCCTTGGTGCTTTTACTGTCGCTATTGTTGCACATCTGTTTGCTAAACGCTTCAAAATGCCGATGATTATTTTTAGTGTTGCGGGCATCATCCCACTTGTTCCAGGAGGCATGGCTTATAATGCGATGCGTCATATTGTTGAAAATGATTATACAACATCCATTTCATATGCTTCGCGCGCTTTTATGGTGTCTGGTGCAATTGCGATGGGGCTTGTTTTTGCAGAAGTGATCATTCAGTTGTTCTTCCAATCAACGATGAGAAGAAAAAAGAAAAAATAACATGAAAAGGGAGTGCCTTTACATGCCAGGCACTCCTTTTCATTCATTTAATTGTCCAATAAAATTTTATCTCCACTGACGGGAGCGCTAATATAATAGCCTTGAATTGCATCTACGCCCATTGTTTTAAGTAACTCAAATTGCTCTTCGGTCTCGACGCCTTCTGCAACGACATACAAGCCTAACGACTTACCTAACTGAATCATTCCTTCGACAAGTCGCTGTGTCTTGGAATGTGTCAGTAAGGAGCGGATAAATAGCTTATCAATTTTCACCTTCGAGATAGGCAAGCTTTGTAGAAAACGGAATGATGCATAACCCGTTCCAAAATCATCGAGTGCGAACTTAATCCCTTCGTCTTGTAGCTCTTTCATCTGATGAATGATGGATTGCTCTTCTTCAGCTTGAAGTGCGAATTTCTCCGTAATTTCCAGTTGAATACTGCTTGCAGGACAGCTTGTTTCTTCAAGAATTTTAGTAATTTTGTCTTTCATGCGAGAATTGCTAAATTCACGGACAGAAGAGTTCACAGCAATACTGATGGCATGTCCTTTGTCATTCCATTCGGTAGCCAGTTTTGCGGCTTCTTCCAATACGAATGCACCGATTTCGTGGATAAGTCCATTTTCTTCTGCGATGGGAATCAGTTCGTCTGGTGAAATGTAACCAAGCTCTGAATCTTCCCATCTAACAAGCGCTTCATACATATTTACTTTATTGGCGGAAACATCAAATTGTGGTTGGTAGACGACTTGTAAATTGTTTTGGTTTAATGCAGTTAGCAATTTACGGTCAATGATTGCCCGTCTGTTTAGACCTTGGTGCGATGCGGCAGACAATGAAGCGATTTTCTTGCCACCGTTGTCCATAACATCTTTTGTTGCGACTAATGCAGCTTTCATCAAATGGTTATATGTCAATTGATCTTCAGGGTAACGAACGATACCTCCACTAACTGACAAGGGTATTGCGCTATTTTCGATATAAATAGGTTGTTGTTCAAGAAATTGTAAGAATCCTTGCACATACCAATCACCAAACGGTGTGAGAACCACAAATTCATTAACACCAATTCTTGCAATCGGGTTATCTTGGAAAAACCGCTTCAATCGATTGGTGAATGATTTAATAAGTTCTTTTTCCGATTCAGGGGACTGTAAATCTTTTAACGTGTAAAAGTGATCGATTGTGATATAAACAAAAGAGAAATGTTTGTCTTCTGCAATCGATTCATTGACAGTAGTTTCAAGCTTATAGCGACTCATCAATCCGGTTTCATAGTCGATAAAAGCAATTTGCTGGAGTCGTTCACGTAAATGGACATCATCTGTAATGTCTAACTCGAGGAACGTCACAGAAACGAGTCCAACACCGGCTTGTATAGATGGAACGGCAATCATCGTGACAAAGTAAGGCTCAGTTAAGCGTGTTGTTTTTTCAACAGTACCGAACCATGTCTTGCCGTTTGTGACGGTGTTCCAAATGGCGTGTGCTTGGTTTTGACTTGCCTCTGTTTCAGGAAACATTTGCCACAATGTCTTTCCGAGAATACGCTTTGGTGTCCATTTGCTTGTATCTAAAAAATTCTTATTGGCATAAATGATGGATCCTTCACTATCCGTTCGGTTTACCATGTAAAATTGCTCAAGGCTTTTCATGATGTCTGGAATTTCGGGTGATTCCGGCATGAGTTGCTCGTTTTGTGGTTTCATACAAAAGTCTCCTTCTGAATGTACTATACTCCTATTATAATGAAATTTTCCCATCTGTACATCCTGAAGTTGAAGAATAGATGACAATTTACTTATATCAAGAATAAATTGCTAGTGTAGAGGGGGTAAAAAGATGGAGAGACTAAAAGGAATTGTCATGATTATTTCGGGTGCCATGCTTTGGGGAGCTACGGGACCTATGATGGAGTGGATTCTATTGAACAGCGCCATGTCAGTTTCTTATATGCTGACAATACGCCTATTAATTGCGGGGACATTCTTGCTAGCTATGTTGAAAATGCAAGGCAAACCGATAGGTCTTCCATGGAAGCACAAGGTCTGGGCACGGCAGCTACTCATTTTTGGTGTATTTGGTATGCTTGGTGTCCAATACACGTTCGTTGCTGCTATTGAATCAAGTAATGCGGTCATTGCAACCTTATTTCAATTCCTTGCCCCGATTTTTATTATTATGTTCGTGACGTTTAGACACAGGGTGTGGCCACCTGTCGTACAGGTGTTAGGTATGTTCGTGACATTGATTGGACTATTTTTACTAATGACAAACGGCTCGCTTTCTGGATTTGCTTTGAGTCCAGTAGCAGTGATTTGGGGAATTGTACTTGGATTCACTTTTTCGTTTTATACATTGTACCCAGTCCGACTCATGCAAGAATGGGGCGTTCTACTCGTTATCGGTTGGGCAATGATTATCGGTGGTGTGACACTTTTCGTGACGAACCCTTTACGAATCATCACGCATCTCGACTATTTGGCAGATTGGAACGCAACGGCTATGCTTCTTCTTGTCATTATGGTTGGGACACTCGCCTTCATTTTATTTATGAGCAGTATGAAATACATATCGCCGGTTGAAACAAGCATATTATCAAGCTTTGAGCCGCTGACAGCAATGGTTATTTCTGTCTTGTGGTTGGGACAAGTACTCGGCATGTGGCAATTGACGGGGGCCATTGTCATGCTGATTGGCGTGACTTGGTTGTCGATTGCGGGGAGTAAGGTGAAGGCATAAGAATAGAAAAGGACCGATTCCCACTGGGGCTCGGTCCTTTTTTCTTAAGGTTACATATAAGTTTTCAATTCGCTGGTCTCACCTCTTGTCCGAAATATCGCGCGATTCAGTTTGGTTGGCTATACACAGTTCAGTAGCTATGGCATAATAAAGTCTACTAATTAAACACGCCTTGGCGTGTTTGCGTCCAGATTTTGAATTGAGCTTGAGGCCTACAGAGGGGAAGGATTGAACTGCATCCTTCCTTGTAGGTCATGCAGTCGTTGCGACAGGACGTCGCGAACTTAGACTGCCTTCCATAACTCCCTTCAAAATCTGTGACATCCGCCGGAGGCTTAAATCAACAGGAGGAAGGATTGAACTACATCCTTCCTTCTGTTGATTTAATGATTCGTAAAACGAAAGAGTTTTTGGGGGTTGAAAAATGAAAACAGTGTTTGCTTATGCTAAGCCGTACAAATGGTCAATAGTTATTGCCTTATTTCTAATGTTACTGGAACTATCTGTTGAGCTCATTCAGCCACTACTCATTCAAAAAATTATCGATGATGGCATTCTTGTGGGGGACGAGACCGTCATTTGGACATGGGGCAGTGTCATGATGGTGCTTGCATTCGTGGCTTTATTTTCAGGAGTCATCAATTCCTACTTTGCTGCGCATGCGGCACAAGGTTTTGGCTATGATTTACGTCAGGCACTTTTTCGTCAAGTGCAGGCATTTTCAATGGCAACGTTCCTGCGTTTTCCAACGGCCGGTCTCATTACGCGCCTAACGAGTGACGTGACAATGACGCAAAACATCCTATTCATGGGTCTCCGCATTATGATGCGTGCCCCGTTACTTGTCATCGGAAGTTTAATCATGGCATTCATCGTCAACGTTAAACTGGCTTTATGGTTAGTCATTGGTGCCCCGTTCTTGCTGATTTTCCTTTATTTCATGGCGAATAAAGGAGTCGGTTATTTTTCTGGGGTGCAGCAACGATTGGATCGAGTCAACCGCGTCATTCAGGAAAATTTACAGGCGGTCAGGCTGATTAAGGCTTATTTACGCGGTATGTACGAGGCGAGTCGTTTTTCAAAAGTATCTGATTTACTCAGAAAAGATACGGTTACAGCGATGCGCATGATGGAGCTCATCTTACCGGTTTTGCTCCTTATCATGAACGGCAGTTTAATGGCTGTGCTATGGTTCGGTGCTGTGGAAGTGCGAGAGGGTGGCGTACAAGTAGGGGAACTAGTTGCCATCGTCAACTATGCGATGCGCATGACAGGGGCGTTTTCAATGTTTGCCTTCATTATTGTTGCATTTTCACGTGCCAAGGCTTCGGCAGAACGGATGGAAGAAGTACTCCTTGCGAATGAAGACCTGGAAAATCACACAACGGAAAGTTCTGGATTCAGCCGGTTGGTGGGGGATTTGCGTTTTGATCATGTCTCCTTCCATTACCCCGGGAAACCAACACCTATATTGGATGACGTATCGTTTCATGTAGCAGCAGGAGAGAAGCTTGCCATTATGGGCGCAACTGGCTCTGGAAAATCGACCTTGCTAAACTTAATTCCACGTATTTTTGAAGCGACAGGTGGAGAGATTTTTGTCAGTGGCACTGAAGTAAAGGACTGGGCATTAAAGGATTTACGCGATACCATCGGACTTGTGCCACAGCAATCGATTTTATTCACAGGGTCGATCTTGGAAAACTTGTCGTGGGGCGATACCGAAGCACATGTGGATGAACTAGAACTAGCGGCTAAAAAAGCGCAAATCCATGAATCCATTGATCTGTTCCCGCAAAAGTATAGCACTCGGGTTGGGCAAAAAGGGGTGAACTTATCAGGTGGGCAAAAGCAGCGGCTGTCGATTGCGCGAGCGCTTGTCCGGAAACCGTCCATATTAATTTTAGACGACAGTACGAGTGCGTTAGATGTCAAAACGGAAACGGCATTATGGGATGCGCTTGAAGGAGAAGCTGCAACGATGCTCGTTGTGACGCAAAAAATTCGTACAGCGCAAGGGGCAGATAAAATTCTTCTCCTCGATGAAGGTAAGGTTGTTGGCTATGGCACACATGCCGACTTGATGGAACAATCTGCGCTCTACCGAAAAATAGCGCAATCGCAATCGGGAGAGGAGGTCGTGTCTGATGTTACGCAGCATTCGTAAGCCATTTGGCTATGAACCTATTATTATAAAAGATGATTTGAAAAATCCTAAAAAGAAAAAGGGAGAACGTGCAGGAAACTGGAAATCAGTGCTCTACCGTATTTGGAAGCTAGTTGACGAACAACGCGGCTTGCTAATAACCGTATTGGCCCTCGTTTTTGTCAGCTCCGTGTTGGCATTACTGGGACCACTGATGATTGGAAAAATCATTGACAACTATATTATTGCGATGCAGTTTGATGGTCTTGGCGGTCAAATCGGTCTTCTCATTGCTATCTATATTGGCTTGTCAGCCGCGACTTATTTTCAAAGTTTTTGGATGGTCGGCATTGCACAGCAAACGATTTTCCGATTACGTACGAGTTTATTTAGCCATCTTCAGAAGTTGCCAGTCACGTTTTTCGATAAACGGCAACATGGTGAATTGATGAGTCGAGTGACGAATGATATTGAAAACGTCAGTCAAACGCTGAACTCTTCCTTTATCCAAGTGTTTTCAAGTATTTTGACGCTGACGGGGACACTGGCGGTAATGTTGTATTTGAGTCCATTGCTGACGTTGCTGACGATGATTATCGTGCCAGTAATGTTTGTGGCGATGCGTTGGATTACACGCCGTACAGGTTTATTGTTTAAAGAGCAGCAGCGTGCAGTTGGGGAATTGAACGGTATGATTGAAGAAACGATTTCCGGCCAACGCATTGTTAAAGCATTCTCGCAAGAACAGCGTGTTATGGAAGAGTTTGCGGAGAAAAGTGATCGACTGCGGCGTACAGGTTTTTGGGCGTTGACGTACTCTGGTTTTATTCCCAAAGTGATGAATATGTTGAATAACGCTGCTTTTGCAGTTGTCGCGGGTGTCGGTGGACTATTGGCACTTAGAGGCGATGGGGTTGTGACGATTGGAACGATTGTGATTTTCTCGGAGTTTGCACGCCAGTTCACGCGCCCGCTTAACGATCTGGCAAACCAGTTCAACACAGTCCTGTCTGCGATTGCCGGGGCGGAACGTGTATTCAAGATTATGGATGAACCAGTTGAAGAAGATGAAGCGACAGGACATGCAGAGACAATTTTGCGAGGAGATGTTGAATTTCGCAACGTGTCATTTGGTTATGCAGTGGAAACCGATGGCTATACGGTTGATGGGGTTTCATTCCACGTAAAAGCGGGGGAGACGGCGGCGTTTGTTGGGGCAACGGGAGCGGGGAAGACAACGATTATGCAGTTGCTCGCTAGATTTTATGAGGTTGATAAAGGTGAAATCTATATTGACGGTATTCCGATTAGTGAGTTGCCGCGAAAAACATTGCGTAGTCAGACAGCGTTTGTGTTGCAGGATCCGTTTCTATTTGAAGCAACTGTGCTTGAAAATATTCGCTATGGTAAGCTGGATGCGACTGACGAGGAAGTCATGGCTGCGGCCAAAAAGGCCAATGCGCATAGTTTCATTAGCCGACTGGAAGATGGCTATGACACGGTGTTGACCGCGGATGGTGGTGAAATTTCACAAGGACAGAAGCAGTTATTGTCCATTGCAAGAGCGCTTGTCGCGGATCCTGTACTCCTTTTGCTGGATGAAGCCACGAGTAGCATTGATACAGTGACGGAATTGCAAATTCAAGAAGCACTTGATCGTTTGATGGCAGGCAGAACGAGCTTTGTCATCGCGCATAGATTGAACACGGTTCGCAAAGCTGATACCGTTTATGTAATGGAGCGAGGGAAACTGATTGAATCTGGAGACCAACAGGAATTAATTGAACGCCATGGGGCTTATTACAACATGTTGGCGGAGTCGAAAGTATAAAGTTAAAGGGCTACAAGGATATCTCCATCCTTGTAGCCCTTTTAACTTGAATCAGCAAATATTTTTATGCTAAAAGTGAAGCTTCGGATACAGAAGTCCAAACTCCCTGCTGATTCAAGTTAAGCCTCCGGCGGATGTCACAAATTTTGAAGGGAGCGGGAAGGCAACCTAAGTTCGCCGCGTCCTGCGGCAACGGTTGCATATCCGCATCCTGCGGGCACGCAAGCGCAATTCAAAATTTGGACGCAATTACGCCGAGGCGTAATTGATCATTGTATCTCTTCAATATCAAGCCTCGTGCCATCATCAAAGTCGACTTCTAGATCGAACTTCGAGTAAGTTTCTAGCTGGTACCATTTTAAAATTTTGTCGATTACTTCTTGAGGCGGTGTATCCTTGGTGATAAGAATATCCATAAAAAGCTTATCCAGCTCATCCATTGCGGCGCTGTCTGTCAATTTGATGTTGGTTAGTTTATTGTCGTAATCTGCCTCTAACTGTTTGCCCACCTTGTAATCGGCTTCAATTGCATCTTTGCCATCGACTTCAATATCAAGATCAAAGGATGTAAATCCGTAACCATCCCCGGTTTCAAGGGAGCCTCCCGCTTTCTCTTTTTCGTGAATAAGAGCCGCATCCTCCCGATTCGGTTTGTCGGCATTTTTCCCGAAGTTGCCGCATCCACTAAGTATCAAAGTGCCCGATAATGCTGCGGCGGCGAGTAATGTAAATTTGTGCATCTCTACCACACCTTTCAAATAAATTTCTTATACGTAGTTTACCTAAATACGGCTGAATTAAACCAAAGAGCGTTTCATGCAATAAAAAAACCGGCTTTTCAGCCGGCGTAGAAAAATAATAGATAATAGCAAAATCCGTTATGGAATTACCACTTCGCAATATGTTCTTCTGAGCAACCAAGCATGTTGCGAATATACAACGTGGAGCCGTCTAGGAGCTGCACTGTACCATTGAAGTAGCCAACAAGCTGGTGAACTTCCGTACGAATAACTTTGACATTGGTTGTAGCTATGCGTTCAAAAAAGGGTGTAAATTTGAGGTCGACGGTATCTGAAAACTTTGTTCGAATTTTCCAAGGTCCCATAAAATTGGTCTTGTCATAACTAAACAGTACATCTTCATGAATTTTAGTCATCAGTCCATCTACAAATACAGCATTCTCTGTCATCCCGGTACCATCCGTCCACTTCCCGCCGAAATTCAGCCCGATTCGGCGATTGCCAAGGCGCTGCGATGCCATCGCCCAGTTCCACTCTGTGTTACGTGGCCAGATGCCTCTTCCATAATCGAGCACAGCAAAACTGTATTCGGGATTGAAATCATAACGCCGTTCGCCAATCTTCACAAAGCCTGATGTTGGTAGCGAGTGATGCTTCGCAGTGAATTGAAAAATGTCCCGACTTTTAGGAATAACGACATTCAACGACTCGTCGTCTGGTGGATGAGTAATATGCAGATCCGCATGAAGCACTTCATTGTCAAAGTCTTGGATGGTTACGGATAGATGCGTTTCGCCTTGGATATTGACAATTTGAACAGTCAAGCTGTCATTGACGAATTTGACGCTTTCAAGAACTTCCTCCGGCATTTTAACAGTACGTCCGACGGGGATAGTAATTTGTTTTTCATAAAATCGTTGCGTTTCGTAATCCAAAATATAGACCAAACAGACAACTGCATAATCGAGATGGCTGATTGTCGCAGAAAATAGCAAATCCTCTCCGTACACACACCAATAATTCCATTTTTTCTTGCGCATAAAATGACCCGTCAAATTACTCTTAATAAGAGGTTGCCGGGCAAAACCGATTGCTTCTGGATTTAATAGCCCCTTGCCGTCACATAGCGCAACAGGGCTGGTGATTTCTCTTTCTGCATGCTGCATGAAGACTCCCCCTGCCTATTGTCTTTTTTGAATATTGTTGTTATACTTTTATTGTACCAAATTTTTGGGGCATTAGCTCAGCTGGGAGAGTGCTTCGCTGGCAGTGAAGAGGTCACCGGTTCGAGCCCGGTATGCTCCATATGAAACACGAAGAGCACCCGATTTATTCGGATGCTTTTTTTAGTGCATTGAATCATCTACTACTGCCTGTAAAGAAAGGAAAATAGCAATGATTGATAATAGTATATTACCTTTTGATACGACTTTATTGGAAGTACTTGAAGATATGGTGTTTATTTCGAAAGTGGAACAGGATTCGACGTTTACCTATGCTTATTTCAATCATTTGGCTATTCAACATGCCAATGTAAACCGGGATGCAATCGGTAAGACCTTTAGTGAAACGCATGATCTAGAGCTTAGTACGTTCTTGTACAATCAATATAGCAAAGTCTTGCAAACTAAAGAACTACTGATTTATGAAGATTCTTATCTATCCTCTTTAGGAGTCAGGAAATATTCAAACACCCGATTGACGCCTTTATTTGATCTGACGGGGACATGTACATATATTATAGGTGTTGTGAAAGATATTACAACTGAAAAACTCGCACAATTAGATAGTGAAATTTCGTGGAATAAGCTTGTGGAAAGTGAAAAGCAATTCCGAATCATTGCCGAAAATGCCCAAGACGTCATTGCGCTGATAAATGAAAAGCTTGCGTACACGTATGTTTCTCCTTCTAGTAACGAAGTTTACGGGTTTGATTCCTTTGAATATATTGGGAAATCAGCAATTTGGCATGTGCACCCGGAGGATATATCTCGTTTGGAACAGGGCTTTATAGAAGTATTGTTAGGGGCCAAAACATCTAGTTTGCGTCTAAGAATTAAGCATAAGGTGGACGGCTGGCTGTGGTCGGAATTGAAGGTGACGCCTGTAAATGATAAATGGAATAATTTTAAGCATATGGTCATGATTATCCGTGATGTAACGTTACAAAAAAAGAATGAAGATCAACTTGAATACTTTGCGTACCATGATTTTTTGACGGAGTTGCCAAATCGTCGCCTTTTTACGGATCGATTACAGACAAAATTGGATCATTTTCGGGATAGCGGAAAAGGTTTTGCGGTTTGTCTGCTTGATATCGATCATTTTAAAAATATTAATGATCAATTCGGCCATGAAGTAGGTGATTGCGTCATTCGGGAATTTGGTAAGAGATTATCTGGAAACATCGGCAAAGATGCAATGGCTGCGCGTCTTGGTGGGGATGAATTTGTCCTTCTACTGCCTAATGTAGGAACGGAAGAACTTGCTCAGAAAACTGCGATGGCTGTTAAATCTGCTATGAAAGAACCGTGGTCAATGAGGCATAAGATGTTGCATGTGACGACCAGCATGGGGATTTCCCTCGTTTCATCTACAGAGGCAACAGTTACCTCTGTCTTGAAAGATGCTGACGATGCAATGTATGAAGCTAAAAAGTCAGGAAGAAACTGTTTTCATATCATACATTCTTCATAAGTATCCGGTCTATTCGGGTACTTTTTTAGTGCTGTAATTTATATAGATCGTCTCAAGGCTACTTCTCTAATGCATTCCGCCCAATTTATTTTCATATGGTGGCGTAGGGAGGGATTTCACAATGTACGACAGGGAAGCCGCTGTCCGCTATGCGAACCAGTGGTGGAACGGCCGCAATCCGGCATTTCCATCGTTTGATGTGGATTGTACCAATTTTATATCGCAATGTTTGTTGGCGGGTGGGGCGCCGATGCACGGCTATCCGAATCGTGAGCGAGGCTGGTGGCTGCAAGGGGGGACATGGAGTTTTAGTTGGTCAGTGGCTCATTCATTGCGCTGGTATTTAGCCACTTCGAAAAAAGGATTGACGGCTACACAAGTGTCGTCGGCCGAGCAACTAGGATTAGGGGACGTCATTGCCTATGATTTTGAAGGGGATGGTCGCTACGATCACTCCACCATTGTTACTGCGAAGGTGGGCGGGGTTCCTTTCGTCAATGCGCATACATTCGACGCACAACATCGCCTGTGGGACTATAAGGATTCCTATATGTTTTCCCCCAACGCCAAGTACGTCTTTTTTAAAATCAACGACCAATTTTCATAAACAAAAGCAGTCCGCCTTTAGTAGTTATACTAGTAGGCGGACTGCTTCTATTTATTAATCAAACCACAATACAGCAAGCGTCCCCTCGCCCGCATGAACCGCAAGAACGGAGCTGATATCGCCAATTTTCACTTCAAGATTAGGTACCTGCTCTGTAATCAGGTTTTTCAAATGGATGGCCTGATCCAAAACGTTACCGTGCATGAGATGGATATTCCTTTTCCCTGCATGATCACTAGCCGCTATTTTATCAACTAAGTATTGCAGTGCCTTCTTCTCGGAACGTACTTTATCGATAGCTACCAGTTCGCCATCCTTCGAAAGTTGAACAATCGGTTTCACTTTCAACAAACTGCCAAGGAAAAACTGCACGCCGCTCATTCTGCCTCCCTTGTACAATTGGTCAAGCTGACCGATTAAGATGTAACTATGCATTGTTCCAGCCAGTTTCTCAAGCTCCGCTTTAATGGCTGGCACGCTTGCTCCATTGCTGTACATATCCATGCCTTTTTCAATTAACCCCGTAATGCCGTAGGACAGCGACAGTGAATCGATAAACGTTACAGGAAATCCAGCAAGTTCAGCCCCAGTCGTCGAGGAAGCGAGCGTCCCGCTTAATTTGCTGGATACGTGAATCGCGATGGCTTGTTCATACTGCTCTGCAATTACTTTAAAACGTTCTGCGAACTCCCCAGCGGAAGGCTGTGATGATTTTGGGAATTCTTCTGCATTTTTTATTTTAGCGTATAATTGTTCGGGAGTTAGGTCGACCCCATCGACAAACTGTTTTTCACCGAAATGTATATTCAAAGGAACTGAAAAGAAATCGGGATGTCGTTGAAGTTCCTCTGAAACATAAGCGGTACTGTCTACAATCCATGCAATCGGCTTTTTATTCATAAAGTAAATCAATCCTTATCTATGTTTTTTTAATTGCTATTATTATACCACGAAAAGTAATTCGGATGTATTCTGAAAGTTATCAGTAGAGTGATATTTGGAGAGTGAAGTGTCAACTTGGCTGTGGTTGGGGTATAATGAATGCAGTATGGAGTAAAGGGGATATGTTTTATGAATGAACAAGCTTTGTCTGTTAGGGATGCGATTATTTCGCGTCGTTCGATAAAGAATTTTAATGGCCAGCCGGTAGATCCGGAAAATATTGCTGAGATAATGGAAGATGCTACATGGGCGCCGAATCACGGTAACCGAAATCCATGGCGCTTTGTTGTCGCAGCCGATAAAGCGTATGTGAAGTTTCTCGATATTTTACGTGAATACGGTGTGGCAAAATGGCAGGATTTATCGGAAGAGGATCTTGAAAAACAAATGAAGAAATTCACAGGACCTGGTGCAGTTGCATTTGTTATTGTTCCAGAAGATGCTCGTCAAAAAGAACGCTTAGAAGACTACGCAGCTGCGAGCATGTTCATCCAAAATGTTCAGCTTCTTGCGTGGGATAAAGGGATTGGGACATGCTGGAAAACGCCTGGCTTCCTCGATAATCCAAAGTTTAGAGATGAGCTTGGTGTCAAACCTGGCGAGCGAATCATCAGCATGATGCAATTTGGTTATTTCGATGAAATTCCAAAAGCACGTGCTAGAAAACCGCTTGATGAAATTGTCACGTATTATGGACAGGACGAAGAATAAGAAAATAGATTACGCCAGGATTGCATATTAGTATGCAATCCTGGCGTTTTTTGTTATTAATATTTATTGTGAAATGATGGGCGCGCGAAGAGTGTCTCCGCGCGCAAAGCGCATAAAAAACCGGACCCTCTCAACAAGAATCCGGCACAACAATCATTTCTTCAATTCATCCTTCGTAAAACCAGCAATTTCATAGTAATAATCACCAATGACACGTAGCCCTTGATCAAAATTCTCTAAATGGAAATGCTCATTAGGCGCATGGAAATTTTCCGTCGAGAGCCCGAAGCCCATTAGAACAACAGGTAGCTGTAAGATTTCGTCGAAAGCGGCAACAATCGGAATTGATCCGCCGCCTCGGATATAAGCAGTTGGCACATTATACACTTTTTCATAAGAGCGACCTGCTGCCTGAATAGCAGGATGGTCAAACGGAGTGATGAACGGCTTCCCTTTATCGAATTCACTCACTGTCACCGTTACGCCCACTGGCTTATGCGCTTCAATATGTGCTTTCAATTTTTCGATGATGTCATCTGGATCTTGATCAGGCACAAGGCGACACGTGATTTTTGCACTTGCTTCCGCCGGCAACACAGTTTTGATGCCTTCGCCTGAAAAGCCGCCGAATACACCGTTCACTTCAAGCGTTGGGCGAGTCCATGTACGTTCCAAATATGAAAATCCTTTTTCACCAAATAGTTCTGTCACACCAACTTCTTCTTTTAATGCTTCTTCATCGAAATCCAGAGCCTTGTAAGCATCGCGTTCTTCGTCAGCGAGTGGACGGACTGTATCGTAAAACCCTTCAATTGCAATCGTACCTTCTTGATCGCGGAAGGAAGCCAAAACTTCTGCTAGCGCATGAATTGGATTAGCTACGCCGCCTCCATATAACCCTGAATGCAAGTCACTCTTCGCGCCTCTTACATCGATTTGCACGCCACATAATCCGCGTAATCCGTAACAAACCGCCGGATGTCCTGGTCCTTGCATGCCCGTATCGGAAATAACGATGACGTCAGCCGCCAGCTTGTCCTTATTGGCCTCAATATATTTCTCCAAATTCGGACTACCGACTTCTTCTTCCCCTTCAATGAAAAACTTCACGTTGATTGGCAAACTACCCATCTTCTCAATCAATGCCTCAACCGCTTTGACATGCATAAATACTTGCCCTTTATCATCACTTGCGCCCCGCGCAAATAATTTATTATCACGGATTTCGGGTTCGAATGGCGCGCTTTCCCATAGATGCAGTGGATCAACAGGCTGCACATCATAATGTCCGTAGACTAGAATCGTCGGTTTACCTTCTGCATGGAGCCAATCACCGTACACAACAGGATGTCCATCTGTTTCATCAATCGATAAGTTTTCAAGCCCCGCCTTTTCGAATGAATCCTTGAGCCACTCTGCTGCCTTGTGCATATCCCCTTTATGCTCAGATAAAGAGCTGATACTTGGAATGCGAAGGAATTCCTTTAATTGTTCAAGATGTTCGTCGCGTTGTTCTGTAAAATAACCGTCAAGTGTCTTTAAGTGAGTCAACAAAATCCCTCTTTTCGAAATAATTAAGCTAATAGAAAGAGTATAACAGACAGATGGAAATGGAGTAAGTAAGTCAGACGTAAATATGAATATTATGGTATGCTATCTTAAATAACAAACCGAACGGAAACCAATAATGGGAGGAAACGCTTTTGTTTATAGCACTTGGGTTCTTTTTATGTATGTCGTTCTTCTTATCCGGAAGTGAAACGGCATTAACAGCAGTTAATAGGATGAAGGTCCAGTTTCGTGCAGATCAGGGTGATGTGCAGGCAATCAGGCTGCAGCAACTGATTTTGAAACCGGACCGAATGATTACAGCCATATTAATTGGCAATAATATCGCAAATATTATGATGCCAACAATCGTGACAATGATTGCTATCGACAAAGGTCTGAGTGTTGGCCTTTGGACAGGAGTCTTGACGGTAATACTTATTGTTTTTGGTGAAGTGTTACCGAAGACAATTGCCGCGACATTTGCTGATCGTGTTGCTTATATCGTTGCTCCACCGATCGCTATTTTTGTGAAAGCCTTGACGCCACTTACAGTTATCCTATCTTTATTCACTAATGTTTTCATTCGAATTATTTCGAAGGGCACTGTGACGGAAGCGAAGTTGACGAAGGATGACTTGAGGTCGATGGTAGACATTGCTTCTTTTGAAGGGACGTTTAAGCAGGAGGAATCGAATCGTTTGAAGGAAGTGCTCGATTTCCCTGAAAAAGATGTGTCTGACGTTCTTGAAACGCACCGTACAGATATCGTAGGCTTGCCGATTGAAGCGACGTACGAAGAAGTGCGTGATACGATATTGGAATATTTCTATACACGTTATCCGGTGTATGATGACAATATGGATACGATTGTCGGCATGTTTTATTCGAAAATGTTTATCGAGTGGACAATGCATCCAGAGAAGAAGCTCAGTGAGTTGATTGATCGTAATCCACTGTATGTCGTGCAATCTGCTAGCGTTGAGAAAGTGTTCAAGTTAATGCTTGCGAAGAAGAAGCATATGGCGGTTGTGTTAGATGAATATGGTGGGACGCTTGGTATTGTGACGCATGAAGATATTATGGAAGAGATGATTGGCCAGGACATTGAAGATGAGACGGATATTGATGAAGAAGTTCTGGTCTATGAACAAGCAGAAAATAAGCTCATTTGTCATGGGCGTCTTGAGATTGTAGAAGCGATGGAACTGCTAGACATCGAGTTGCCGATGGATCATGACACGCTGGGTGGGTTCGTTTTACAAGAGCTCGGTCACGTTCCGGAGCCGGGAGAACGATTTACATACAATCATCTGCATTTTGAAATCGATGAGATGGAGCGCAGTCGAATCATCCGTATGACGATTACAATTCGTAACGATGAATAGCACCAAGAATCCCTGCAGCTAGCTCGTCTAGTTGCAGGGATTCTCTTATAGTGACGGAATGTTCACGTTCCCTTACACGTTTGTAAGTAAACTGAAAGAGAATACGATGGTTTGAAATGTTGTGATTGTTGATAATAGGGATAACAGATTGAAGGCGGAGGCGTTATCCTATGAAAAAAAATCTCAACGTGTTGTATGAAGAGTACGGCCGATACATATATCATTTATGTCTTAAATTGACACGTAATAAAGAAGAAGCAGAAGATCTTATGCAAGATGTATGGTTGAAGGTTGTTCGTTACAGCGGGCGAATGGATGACGTCGATCATATGAAAGCGTGGCTGACGACGATTTGCATGAATACCTTCCGCGATCGTTATCGAAAAGATGTCAGAAGAAGTAAGCATGTCATGAATCAGCCAGACTCACTGGATGTACCCATTCTAGATCTTGTGCCAAGCGACAGTCTGACACCGGCCGAGTTACTGGAGCAAAATGATATCCAATCACTTGTCCAACAAAAAATTGGTGAACTTGATGCGATTTATAGAAAAACAATCGAATATTTCTATGTCCATCAATTTTCACTTATCGAAATTGCGGAAGTGATGAAAGTATCAATTGGCACAGTGAAATCGCGTTTGTTCCGCGCCAAGAAATATTTGAAGGAATTAATGATGGAAGACACTGCGGTACGTGAATACGTTATCGCGTGACATAAATAAGCATAAAAAAGGCTATCCATTCCCAGGATAGCCTTTTGTCATTCAAATTCCGCCAGTTGTTTATTTAGTTCGGCTAATCGTTCTTCCATCGTCGCTAGGCGTAGCTCCGCTTTCTTGACGAAGCTATTATTGCCTGTCGATTCGAGCTTCTCTATATCACCTTGTAGATTGATATAATCCATTTTGAGTTCAACAATCGCATTTTCTACTTGACGTTTATTCATAAGGAAAACACCTCGCATTTTCCCTTAGTGTAGCATATTGAGCGTTTCTTTTCCTACGGGTCGCTTCGGATACTCGAGGTAGTAGCGAATAGCTTCGCATACAGCATCTTTGCCGTCGCCGATGCCGAGGGCTGTTTGTCGTGCAATGGCTTTTTTGCGTAGTGGCTCGTGTAGCAATGGTTCCATAACAGCGTTGAGCAAGCTAGATTGTTTTATTTTCCGACCTAGGCCGAGATGGATGAATCCATGTTGTTCTTTCGGAAAGGCCAGTCCGAGTTCAAAATCATTTTGTGCCAGTACGACACAAGGAATGCCCATTACTGCCACCTCATAGGGCATATAGCCAGAAGAACACAAAATAACATCTGCATCTGCGCATACTTCGGTAAAATGTTGAGGATGCTCTAATATGGTTGTGTTGCGTCTACCGAGAGCCATCATACGTAACGTACTTGTATCATGCGCATACTTTTCACCGACAACAACGGTCACTTTGAGTGGGATTTGTAGCTGCATCATATGGCGTAATGCTCGGTATGTCAAATTTCCGGCGTCTTCATCACCGAATGAAATAACGAGATGAGGCAGTGGACCGGGACGTTGTTTGCGAAGGCCGATTTGTTTCAATGAAGCCATCTTGTCATCGGCTATGAAGCTTTCGATGCCTACGACATAATGATCCGGCACTTTATCATTTGAGTCAGCATACAATGTTTGAAATACAAGATCTGCAAAATTACCGCCGTCTCCGAAATCATCAAAATGGATGATGGAAGGGACGAGCTCACGAATGTGTTCGACTTCTTCGCGTAACGTGGAGCCACTGTCACGGATCAACAGGTCCGGCTTCATCGCTGTGATGGCTTGCAAAAAAGCCGTACTATTGACGGTTGAAATCGCTCTGAAGCCATCGGGTGCCGGAGGTGAATCTGCTCCGACTAAAAATACGATATCTGTTTCTGCAGCTAGTTGAAGTGCAATCATAGCTGCCCTACGTGCGGGGTATGTCCCTTTTCCGGCTGACTGGGAAATGTAGATAGCGACTCTTTTCTTTTCTTGTCCGTCTATTGGAATCACCCTTTCATGCAACATTGATAAATCTATCTCTCCACGGTATGTGAAAAGACTAGTAGATATACGTATTCACGAATGAATTCTCAATAATCCATCCAAATCACGTGGATTGAAACTAAAATTATGGTAAACTTGCATTATTTAAATTTAGTTAATACTTCGATAATGGGGTGATGTCAATGTTTGATTCACTACTGTTTGATCTCATGTTGGTTGTTCTTATTGGGATATTATCGCAATGGGTGGCATGGCGGTTCCGGATGCCGGCGATTGTTGTGATGTCGGTTGCGGGGTTATTGGTCGGGCCAATCTTTGGTTTAATTAACCCGAAAGAGAGTATGGGGGATCTTTTTAGTCCTATTATAACGTTTGCCGTCGCGATTATTTTGTTCGAGGGTAGTTTGAATCTTGATTTTAAAGAAATTAAGGGGTTTAGTAAGCCGGTTGCACGCATCGTCACAGTTGGTGCGTTCATTGCATGGATTGCGGGGTCACTTGCGGCGCATTATTTGGCGGGGCTATCGTGGGCGGTTGCCTTTATTATCGGGGGCCTGTTCATTGTGACGGGTCCTACGGTAATTTTGCCGTTGTTAAGACAGGCGAAGCTAAAGCCACGCCCGGCAGCTATTTTGAAGTGGGAAGGAATTGTTGTCGATCCGTTCGGTGCATTGCTTGCCGTATTTGCGTTCGAGTTCATTAAGTTTTTAAATAAGGAAGCAACATTGACGGCATTGCTGTTATTCTTTGCAGCATCGGCTTTTGCCATTGTTTTAGGTTGGGGCGTTGCGCGCATCGTAGGCAATGCCTTTGAACGAGGGAGCATACCTGAATTTTTAAAGGCACCAGTACTCTTTGCACTCGTCATTTTCACATTCGTTTTTGCAGATGAAATTATGCATGAAACCGGGCTGCTTGCAGTTACTGCGATGGGTATGACAATGGCTAATATGCGTTTGACAACGTTAAATGACATCCGTCATTTCAAGGAAAATATATCTGTACTGCTAATTTCGGGGATTTTCGTCATGTTGACGGCATCACTTAATCCGCAAGTCTTAATTGAAATCTTTAATCCACATATCATTCTATACGTCTTGGCGATGCTGTTTGTTGTCCGACCATTGTCGATTTGGATTTCAACAATGGGTACAGAGTTGAATAATCGTGAAAAGCATCTCATCGCATGGATTGCACCACGGGGGATTGTGGCCCTGACGGTGTCCGGTTATTTTGCCACGATTTTACTTGAAAATGGCTACGAAGATGCGGAATTGTTAACAGCTTTAACGTTCGCGTTAGTATTCTCAACAGTTGTTCTGCATGGTTTCTCGATTGGTTTCCTAGCTAAAAAGTTAAATCTTACGACAACAGATGAATCCGGCGTGCTCATTGTAGGCGGTACCCGATTTGCGGCTGAATTGGCACTATCAGTGAAAGAAACGGGGAATGAAGTATTGCTAATTGACCAATCATGGGCGGGCTTGTCATATGCCCGAAAGCTAGGGTTGAACAGTTTGGTCGGAGATATTCTATCTGAGCAAGTCGAATACCATACGGATTTGACGCCGTATCGCTACATCCTTGCGATGACGAAGACTGATATGTATAATGCGCATATTTGTGCGGACTTCGCACCAGATCTCGGAAGTGATTATTTATTCCAGACAGCTTTTCAAGTTGAAGGGGATGTAGAGTCGTTTACGATTACTGGAGGGCAAATGCTGTTTTCGCCTGCTGTTTCCATCTATGACCTTGAGGAACGGATGAGTGCAGGGCATGTTATTCGAAAAACATTGCTGACGAAGCAGTATAGTTATACGCAATACTTACGTGAACGGGATGATAAATCAATCCTTCTTTATATCCTTCGGGCGGACGGTATGATTGAATTTTTTACACCAGAAATCGAACGTCAGGCTTCCGCGGGTGATGCCATAATTGCCTTGACCTCCCCGGCAAAAATGATTGAACGAGTAAAAGACCGACTTGAGGAGGAAAACGGTGAAACTACTATTCTCTATGAGCAACTAGAGGAGCAATTTATGGGGGATGAAAGAATGGAGAAGCCGATGATTCCAGGTGAAGCCCCTCTTTCTGCAAAATAAGTTTCATTGAGAAGTGGTTGTTTGAGCCGATATTTGGGTCAGCAACCATGATCTTTGGTACGATGGACTATGATCATTAGTTATTAGGAGTGAATATCAGTGAAGGTTTTGTTTGTGGACGGGACCATTATCGGCAGCAAAACAGGTGCTGTTCTCGAAACTGTCAAAGGTTATATTGAAGAAACCGGTTGTGGCTATGAACTAGAGTACTTGAATTTTGCAGACTACAAGCATCAAATTGTCGACGGACGTCCGTTAAGTGAATACAATGATGACATGCAACAGCTTGTCAAAAAGTTCGAAGAGGCAGACGGCTATATAATGGCGTCACCGATTTTCCAAGGGTCAATTCCTGGCGTACTGAAAAATGTTTTCGACATGCTACATCCGCACACAATGCGCTATAAACCGGTATCCATCGTTGCAAATGGCGGTACATACCAACACCATCTTGTCATCGAAAACCAACTGAAGCCAATCCTAGATTACTTCCGTTGTCTTGTAACACCGAACTACGTCTATACACATGCGAGCCATTTTGATAAGGACAATACCATTATCGATGACGACGTGCATAACCGTTTGCGAGAGCTGGCAAGAGTTTTTGTAAAATATGCTGAAATGAGCCAGGATTTATCGAAAGATGTATTGGATGAAAAATAATAAGCTGTGAATGAATCCCGTTGCCCCACTAAGTAGAAAGTTAGTGGGGCAACGGGATTTTTGTTGCTTACAGCCAAAGGTTGAGCAACAAGCAAACAACCCTGTTTTCCTATATAATCAATCTATGAAGAAAGGGGATTTACCAATGTCTAAATCACTTGTATTAGCTGAAAAGCCGTCCGTAGCACGCGATATTGCGCGAGTGCTCGGCTGCAATAAAAAAGGAAATGGCTTTCTTGAAGGCACTAATTATATTGTCACATGGGCGCTAGGCCATCTCGTGACCCATGTGGATCCAGAAGGTTATGGCAATGAATTTAAGGAGTGGAAGCTCGAGCATTTGCCGATTATTCCAGAGCCATTTAAGCTGGTACCGATTCGCCAAACGTCGAAGCAATTTAATGCGGTGAAAGCACAGCTCAAGCGAAATGATGTCAAAGACGTCATTATCGCGACAGATGCGGGACGTGAAGGAGAGCTTGTGGCACGCTGGATTTTGGAGCAGGCGAAAGTTCGTAAGCCTATCAAAAGGTTATGGATTTCTTCGGTTACGGATAAGGCCATTAAAGATGGCTTTAACAATTTGAAAGACGGTCGTGCTTACGACAATTTATATGAAGCGGCGGTTGCTCGTGCGGAAGCGGACTGGGTTGTCGGCATTAATGCGACGCGCGCACTGACAGTAAAATATAATGCACAATTGTCAACGGGGCGTGTGCAGACACCGACGCTTGCGATGATTGCGGAACGAGAGAAACAGATTCGTGATTTCAAGCCGAAATCTTTTTATGGTATGCAAGCATTGACAGAAACAGCAAAATTCACTTGGCATGATAAGGCTGGTCAAACACAGTCGTTTGATAAAGAAGTGATTGAGAAATTGATGAGCAAGCTGGATGGGGTTCAATCTGGCAAAGTGACGGATGTAAAAACGACACCGAAGTCGCAGCCTGCACCGCATTTATTTGATTTAACGGAACTGCAAAAAGAAGCGCATCGTCGTTGGTCATGGTCTGCGAAAGAGACGCTTTCGACATTGCAAAACTTATATGAACACCACAAAGCGGTAACGTATCCACGTACGGATTCCAAGCATTTGACATCGGATATGGAAAGTACGCTGAAAGAGCGCATTAAAGCTGTCGATATAGGACCGTATCGTAAGGCCGTGAATACATTATTGCGTTCGGGCACCATCAAGCCGCAAAAAGGTGTGATTGACGACAAGCGCGTGTCGGATCACCATGCGATTATTCCGACAGAGGAAACGCCGATTTTGCAAAGTTTGTCTGATAAAGAGCAGCGTTTATATGATTTAATCGTCAAACGTTTCTTGGCTGTGTTCTTTGGTTCATTCCGTTATGACCAAGTAACAGCAGAACTGGTGGTAGGCGGAGAAATGTTCAAGGTAAAAGGTCGCGCAATTACTGATGAAGGCTGGAAAAAGGTTTATTCAACAGATGAGGAAGAAATAGATACAGATACACTCCCTTCATTTAACAAAGGGGATGAGGTGAGTATTCGTGCCATTGTAATGACAGATGGACAAACGAAGCCGCCTGCCCGTTTTAATGAAGGGACATTGCTTGCGGCAATGGAAAACCCTGCACAATTCATGCAAGGCGAATCCAAAGAGCTTATCAAAACAATCGGTGAAACAGGTGGCCTCGGAACCGTTGCTACACGTGCCGATGTCATCGAACGGTTATTTAACTCATTCGTGATGGAGAAAAAGGGCAATGATATTTACACAACGTCAAAAGGTCGCCAGCTACTGGATCTCGTTCCCGAAGATTTGAAATCACCGGCACTGACGGCGGAGTGGGAGCAAGGGCTAACAAAAATCGCCAATGGACAGATGAAAAAAGCCGCATTCATGAAAAATATGATCGACTTTTCAAAGCGGACCGTGACAGAAATTAAAACGGATGATAAAAAGTTTAAGCATGATAACGTCACAGGGAAAACATGTCCCGATTGCGGTAAGCTTTTGTTGGAAGTGAATGGCAAGCGTGGCAAGATGCTTGTTTGTCAGGACCGGGAGTGCGGACATCGTAAAAATGTTTCGACACTTACGAACGCAAGATGCCCAGTTTGTAAAAAGAAATTGGAGTTGCGCGGGGAAGGTGACGGCAAGATTTTCGTATGTAAATGTGGTCATCGTGAGAAATTATCAGCATTTGAAAAACGCCGTGAGAATTCTGGCGGTAAGAAAGCCGATAAGCGTGATGTTCAGAAGTACATGAATAAGCAACAAGAACCAGAAAATACAGCAATGGCTGATGCGCTAAAGAAACTATTTGAAAAGTGAGTTTTCGGAGCTTTAGTAGGATTAATTTAGCAGAATAATGCGTGTATAATAAGGGGAATGGATTGTACGGAGGTGAAGGTGCATGAATGCTGTAATGACATTCGCAACGGCAAGTGATCAATTGCAACGTTATGATGCGATTCGGCGTAAAAATGCTGAAAGCGCCTATGATCGTACTGTGCAGTATAACGGACAAAACCAAAAAATACTAGAAAAGCTTGAGGCTTTATTAACCGGGAAGGACGAGCCGCAAGTTGTTCAACCGGGATCGAAAGAATTACAAAAGCTTGGTGCGGGACAGATGGAGCAAGTCGTGCTTCCAATAGGTAAGACGCTAGAAGAAACAATTGGTCTTTGGCAAGATGTGCGAACAGATGCAGTTTCTGTGCCGGAACCAACAACAGCTGATCATCAGCTTGTAGCGACAGCATCAGCGAAAATTGCGCAGATGGAAACGCAAATTGCGTTACAAAAATTGGAGCAGTCAGAATTTGAAACAACGATGGCTAGACAAGCAGCCGAGACGGGAAAAGTAAAATCTTTTGAATTGCCAGCGGGCGTTGATCGAGAAACATTTATTATGCAAAAACGTTTTGAACAAGCAATTTCAACGTATGCTTTCCAAGCGGAGGCCAGGAAAAATGGCTACGAACTGAATAAATCAAAGTTTTCTGCAGTTGCGTAATTACTATTGGAAGGCCACCTAGCAAGGTGGCCTTTTCTGTTGGGGAAGGGAGAAATGGATAAGTGGCAAAACAAAATCGGGCGGCGAAGACGAATGCAGTGAGAATTATAGAAGGGGAAGGCATTCACTATGAACTTATGGGATACGATGCGACAGATGGCTTGTTAGACGGTATTTCTGTGGCGGAAAAAACAGGCCAAGCAGCTGAGAGTGTCTTCAAAACACTAGTAGCGATAGCGGGTCCGCGGGAGTTATTCGTTTTTTTAGTTCCAGTTGTGCTTGAGCTTGATTTGAAAAAAGCGGCAAGAGTAGCTGGCGTGAAAAAATTGGATATGCTGCCTTTAAAAGATTTAACGAAAGAGACGGGCTATATGCGTGGAGGTTGTTCAGCAATTGGTATGAAAAAGCATTATCCGACGTTCATAGATGACTCTGCACAAGATCTGGATTTGATAATTGTGAGTGCAGGAAAAGTGGGGTTACAGATGAAGCTAGCTCCTAAAGAGTTGGCACGTGTAGCAGACGCAGCTTTCTATGATATTGTAAAAGACAGTTAACATGTCTATCAGATAATGACGTGTTACAATGAATAGATTGAAAATCTGACGTTCGTGTGTAACAAGCACGAATGTTCTTTGACGTGTAGAGAGAAGGATTTGTATGCAAAAGATTTTGCTATGGAGATGGACATTTTATTTTATCGGATTAATCGTATTGGCGTTTGGGATTTCAATGACCATTAAAGGACAGCAATTGGGCATTGGACCTTGGGATGTGCTCCATGTTGGATTATATCAGCATTTTGGTTTGACTATTGGGACATGGGGAATCATTACCGGCTTTATCATTATTCTTGCAACAGCTGCCGTATTGAAGGCGTGGCCCCAAATTGGTACATGGCTTAATATGCTGTTGCTTGGTATTTTTATCGACATATTTAACTGGTTAATACCCGATTTTACAGCCTTTGGCGCACAAATGGTAATTTTTATACTAGGTGTTATTGTGATGGGGTACGGTGCTGGTATTTATATTTCACCTAATATTGGTGCAGGTCCGCGTGATAGCCTGATGCTTGTTCTTGTTGAAAAGACGGGAGCTAGTATAAAGAAAGTCCGGACAACACTTGAAGTTGCTGTTGCGATTGTCGGTTGGTTATTTGGTGGTCCAATTGGTATCGGTACTGTGTTAATTGCGTTATTTTTAGGGCAAATCGTTCACTATACATTACCTCAAAGTCGAAAGGTTTTGATGAAAATTATTGGTGAAAAAGATGAGAAGGTTTTGTTTTAATTGAAAAGAGCTACCTCGCAAAGTCAAAAAATGACTTTGTGAGGTAGCTCTTTTTAGTTATTTATGAAGTAACGGACAACGAAACCTTCTTTCTTAACTCTTCGACTTTTACTAAAATAACTAAAAATAATTTACTTTTAGTAAAAGGTGAAATATAATGAAGATGTTTAAAAAAGGTATATATGAAGTTTGTAAAGTTTAAATCAGTTTTCTTTGTAATTCTTGCAGCTATGTTGCTTTTATTCGGTTGTAGTTCATCAGGTGGGGAGAAAGCGGTACTACGAAAGATGGTAAAGTTAAACTCCGTTTTGCTACTTGGGTTGTTGGCGATGCTGTTAACTTGCAACAAGATATGATTGACAAATTCAATGCATCACAGGAGAAAATCCATGTCGTTTTGGAGTCATATGGAAGTGAATATGATACGAAAATTACAGCAGGTATGGGTGCAAAGGATGCTTCAGATATTATCTATATTTGGAACTACCCATAATACAAGGATGCGCTAGAGCCATTGGATTCTTATCTTGAAAAAGAAGGCGCTGAGTACAAAGACAATTTCTATGAAACACTGTGGAACTATAATTCAGCAGATGAAAAATTCTGGGATTACCAGTTGGGTACACGACGCATGTTGTTTACTACAACAAAGCATCATTTAAAGGAATTCATGATCTTCAAATTTTACCAATCATGTCGATTACATTGGTCATGATTATTCCACCAGTTGTTATGTTCCTAATTGCACAAAAATATATTGTCGAAGGAATTAGTGGGTCGATTAAATAATTAAAAATAGCATCATAGAATTTTATATGGAGGAAGATAAAATGCGACGCGAAATGAAAAGATGGGAAGATATCGGGATAACGGGTATCAATAGACTTCCCGCTCATGCTGATTTTTATAGATACGAAACGAAAGAAAACGCACAAACATTTACTAAAGAAAAAAGTATTGGCTATACATTACTAGATGGCGTCTGGAAGTTCTTATTTGTAGATGCACCTGAGCTGTCACCAAAAGGGTTTGAAAAAGAAGACTTCGGCATAGAAAGTTTAGACGATATGGAGGTTCCTTCTAGTTGGCAAATTAAAGGATACGGAAACATGCATTATACAGATGTTTTGTATCCGTTTGCCATCAATCCGCCGTTTGTACCACAGGAAAATCCAACGGGCATCTATTTTAGAGAGCTTGTCGTTTCCGACTTAGCAGATGGTGAAGCACTTATTTTAAAGTTTAATGGCGTCGATTCTGCATTCGATGTTTACATAAACGGACAGCATGTTGGTTTTAGTAAAGTTTCGAGATTACCATCTGAATTCGATATTACAGAATTCGTAAAAGTGGGGAGTAATCGTCTTACTGTTCGAGTCTACCAATTTTCTGATGGGACTTATATAGAAGACCAAGACATGTGGTGGCTTTCTGGTATTTTCAGAAGTGTTGAACTGTTTAAAATCAACAAAGAGACGCTTTGGGATGTTCATGTTGACACACTTCCCGATGCAAACTATGAGAATTTCACATTGAAAATTAGCGGAGCATATTTAACAGATCAAGTAACAGATGTAGTCGCTACGCTTTATCATGATGACAAACAAGTCGACCAGTTTGACGTTGAAGTCATTGATGGGAAGTTTGAAGTGAGTAAAATCCAGGAAAAGCCATTGCTATGGAATGCTGAGGAACCAAACCTATATACACTTCACCTCGAGTACAACATATTAGGCGACAAGGAAATTGTGCCACTGCGCATAGGTTTCCGTGCGATTGAAGTTGTGGACAATGAAATTCGAGTCAATGGAAAACGTGTATTCTTTAATGGTGTCAATCGCCACGACGCACATCCGAAGACAGGTAGAACAGTCAACTACGAGGATATGCTTCAGGATATTAAAATGATGAAACAGTTCAATATCAATGCGGTTCGTACAGCGCACTATCCAAATAATGATGTATTCTACGATCTATGTGATGAATATGGTCTTTACGTCATTGATGAAGCAGACCTTGAATGTCATGGCTTTGAAAATACCGGCAATTACAATTGGATTTCTGATAATGAACTATGGGAAAAGCAATATGTAGATCGAGCAGTACGTATGGTGCAAAGAGATCGTAACCATCCAAGTATTATCATGTGGTCACTCGGGAATGAGTCGGGCGCTGGTAGAAACTTTACGGCTATGTACGATGCGATCAAGGCGATAGATTCTACTCGATTAGTTCATTATGAGGGAGATAGAAATGCGGCATACAGTGATGTTTACACAACGATGTATACACGCTTAAACCGTCTTGAAGAAATCGGCAAGGATGCAGAAGGCAAGAAGCCTCATATTTTATGTGAATATGGACATGCAATGGGAACTGGTCCTGGGGGTTTAACGGAATATCAACAACTTATGAGAAAATATCCTAGATTGCAAGGTGGCTTCATCTGGGAATGGTGTGACCATGGAATTGAGACGACAAACGACAAAGGTGAAACTTACTATTTATATGGCGGAGATTATGGCGATTTCCCGACAAACGGCAACTTCTGTATTGATGGGCTTGTATTCCCGGATAGAACACCGTCACCAGGGCTTTGGGAATATAAAAAAGTAATTGAACCGATTGTCACGGAGGAAGTAAACGTGGCTGAAGGGAAAATTCGTATTAAAAACCTTTACGATTTTAGAAACCTAAGTGGCGTGACCCTTCGCATAGAAGTAAAATCATTCGGTACACTTATCGAAGAAACAGAAATAACATTACCAAGTATCAAAGCGCATGAATCGTTAGATATTAAGCTGCCAGTAGATCTAGCGAAAGCTGCCCAGCATGACGATGTTCGTATCTATGTAAGCTATCTAGAGACGGAAGAGACTCGCTATGCAGAAAAAAATCATGAGATTACAAAAGAAAGCTTCTTATTAGCATCTACGAAAATCGAAAAAGAAGTAAGCTCTATCACTTCAGTAGGATCTGACTTTGTCATTAAGGATGAAGGCGCTCTGCTCACAATTGAAAACGACCAGTTCGAGGCTATTTTCTCTACAGTGTATGGCACACTAGAATCGTTCAAATCTGAAGGGAAAGAAATTATTAACAAAGGACCTGAAGTTACTCTTTGGAGAGCGATTATCGACAATGATATGTACAAAAAGGATGACTGGGTGAATAAATACTTCCTTAAAAATACGAAGGAGCAATTAGCAGAAGTGACGCACGAAGTGACAGCAGATTATGTAGATGTCACAATCACGAAGTTTTTATCTACCGTGAATCAAGCATGGGGCTTCCATCTGACATATCACTATCGTATGACCAAAAATGGTGCCCTGAACATTGATTTACAGGGTGAAAAGGTGTTACGAGGTCATGAAATTCCGGAAATGCTGCCACGAATTGGCGTAACGATGCATCTGAATGAGGATTACAACAACGTTACCTGGTATGGCCGCGGTGATGCTGAATCGTATCAGGATACAAAACGCAGTCAGCCAATTGGCTTATACAGCAAAACTGTTCAAGACATGCATACTGATTATGTGTACCCGCAGGAAAACGGTTCACGCTGTGATACTTCATTCCTGGCGGTAGCAAATGATGAGCAAGGCTATTTGATTAATTTTAAAGAAACATATGATTTTACAATTCATGATTACGAAACAAGTGCGCTTGAAGAGGCGAAGCACCGCGGGAATATTAAAAAGTCACCATTTACAGTATTGACGATTGATTACAAGCAAAGTGGTGTTGGAAGTAATAGTTGTGGTGAGGAACAGTTACCTCCGTATCGAACTGTCATTGAAGACTTCCATCTTCAATTTGAAATTAGAAAAGTAGACAAGAGTAGCTTAGTAGAAGAAAGTAAATTTTTCACAATCCATTAAAAAGTAAGCAGGGGCCCCCCCTGCTTCTTATTTTGTTTGACTAAAGGAGGAGAACCCAGTGAGGTTAAATATTGAGGAAATTCCGTTTTCTAGATTCGGTTCTTATTTTTGTGTATTAAAGGAAAAGGGTACACAGGAAATTTATATACGTGATGTTCATGGTGGTGATGATGCACCATCAAAATTATTTAAATTGGATCTGTTACAGGATGGTATTGAACAACAATTTGATATCGCTGCTACGGAAACGTCTTTGCGCTTTCATTTAGTACAAGATACAGAAAAATATGCGGAAATCATTATTCCAGAAGAAGATGAACTTCATATTGAGGCAAACGGGGTTGAAGTTCGTTTGCAAGCTAGTAAAGTGAAGTACGATACGCTGCACGAATATGAGGATGGCATGTATGAATATCATATTTATCCGAAGGAATTAAAGCTGATGATTAGCAAGCTTTCGGGTGAGATGTCTGTTGATGCACCGTGGAATGTCATTGGCAATGATTATATCGACATTCGCATGCGTAATGGTCACTTTGTCATTGAAAGCTATCGTACCGTGTTTAAGCCGAAAGAGTATGCAAGCTTTCAAGTAGGAAAAGAAAAGGTTGAGACGCTCTATCAGGAGTGGGTAGAAAATAATACTGAGAAAAATGAAGTATACCAAGCTTCAATTGATCGGGCAGCGTATATCACTTGGTCAAGTATCGTTCACCCAGATGGATTATTAAAAAATTATGCTATGTATATGTCAAAGCTTTGGATGTATAACATTTGGTCTTGGGACAATTGCTTTAACGCGTTACATATTGGTGCGAAGTATCCGGAGCTGTCCTATTCTCAGCTAAAGATTTTTATGGACACGCAGGACGAATCTGGAGCATATCCAGACTTTGTTAATGATAAATTTGTATCTTATAACTGCATTAAGCCGCCGGTTTTTGCATACGCTTATGAAAAACTGATGGACATGAATGACTACTTTAAGGAAGAAAGTCGTCTACGAGAAGTATATGAGTCTACCAAAAAAGTAATGCTTTACTTCGATTTATACCGAACGTACGAAGGTAGACTTCCGCATTATAAACACGGGAATGACTCGGGTTGGGATAATTCATCCTTGTTCCATCGTGGAATGCCGGTCGAGGCACCAGATCTTGCTAGTTTTTTAATTCGAACGTATGATATTTTAACGAAATTTGCTAATCTACTTGGAGAAAAGGAAGATGCAAAGCAATTTGCGGAAAAAGCGGATGCACTTTTCGACTTATTAATGAAGCGTCTTTATGATGAACAAGGCTTCTTTGGACGTGTTGGGAAAGATGCTGAGAAAATTGATATCCGCTCCAGTTTGATTTTGCGTTTACCGGTTATAATTGGCTATCGCTTAGACAAACACACCATGGATCTACTTGTAGAAGATCTTGTGGAAAACTTTGAAACGAAGTATGGCTTTGCAACAGAAATGCCATCAAGTCCATTGTATAAGGAAAATGGTTACTGGCTTGGACCGATTTGGGCCCCTGTTACTTACCTTTTTATTGATTCATTAAAGAGTTTTGGTTACAGTGAGATTGGAGAAAGAATTAAAGAAAAATATCTAAATCTCACACTTGTCGGCGGTATGGCAGAAAACTTTGATCCGCATAGTGGAAAAGGGCTCGTCGATACTTCCTTTACTTGGACATCAAGTGTGTTCCTATCGTTAATCGCAAGTAAATAGCAAAGTAGGTATGTTAAATGGCGACACTTAAAGATATAGCAGATTTAGCACAGGTTTCTATGGCAACGGTTTCTCGCGTGTTAAATTATGACGAGACACTCAATGTGACCCCTGAAACAAGAAGGCGAGTTTTCGAATCGGCAGAAGAACTAAACTATGTCATCACCTCGAAGCCTAAAAAAGTGAAAAAGAAAGGGAGCATTGGACTCTACTATTCTTTTTCGCTTGAAGAAGAACTGGTGGATACATATTATCTTTCGATTCGTGTAGCACTAGAAAAACATCTGAAAAGCATGGAGATGGGATACGTCAAAATTTCTAAAGACGACACGAAAAAAAGTCTTTCGAAATTAGATGGAATCATCTGTCTCGGAACTTTTAAAAAAGCAGATATCGAACTGATTAAGAGCTTTGATAAACCGACTGTGTTTGTAGATGTAAACCCTGATGAAAATCATTTTGACGCAGTGGTGATTGATTTTAATTCGGCAACGAAAAGTGCGCTCAACTATTTAGTAGATTTAGGTCATAAAAATATCGGCTTTATAGGTGGCATTGACACTGATATGTTTGGCAATCGATTCAAAGATTTACGGCAAGACGTCTTTGAAGCCTACTTGATGGAAAAAGGGATTTTTAAAGAAGAATTCGTTAAAATCGGGGGCTACAATCCAAAGGATGGCTACCAGATTTTAAAGGAAATGTTAAACCAAAATGAAAAACCAACAGCTCTATTTGTCGCAAATGATTCAATTGCAATAGGATGCTACAAAGCAGCCCACGAACTAGGTGTTAACATTCCAGAGGATCTCAGTATTGTCGGTTTCAATGATGTTTCCTCTGCGCAATACATGTTTCCTCCGCTAACCACGGTGAAGCTGTACACAGAAATCATGGGAGAATCCGCGGTCGACTTGCTACTTGAGCGAATTGCAACAAAACGGGAAATATGTAAAAAAATCACTATTCATACGAAGCTTATTAAAAGAGAAAGTGCGACGAAGGCGAAAGAGTAATCACGAGACACAAGTTTCATAGGTGAATATGTACAAGTAGTTATTTAAAGCGCGCGCAATGATGCCGTGCTTTTTTTTGTTGCCCGTGCATAGGCTAATCGTATGTAAAGAAAGGATGGTCGACATGTACGGAACGATAACCCAATACATGGGGACAGCCTATACAGGCCATGGAATTTCCCATAAATACGATAAACTGATTGCGGTAGCTTCGGAAACTGTTTTTTTGAAATGCCCACCGACAAATATGCTGTCAGCTATCTTGCATGAAATTTCGATGAACTATGTGAAGCGAGGATTTGACGTTGATAAGTTTATGGACCCGGTACAGCCAGAAAAAACAGATGCAATTTATGTAAAGGGCCCGAATCTGCTTTTCATCCAGGCCTCACACCCTGTTGCTCTTGAACCTGCGGAAATCGGTGGAAGGCATCGTGTGATTAGCTTTTACGATATTTATGATGAAGAAAAATTGCGTGAACGCAACGGATTGGTTGTAGAAAGTTTAGTAGAGGCAGAAGCGGCGCTGCGAAAAGCCTTGGCAGCCTTGAAAGATGCCAAGGGAATTCATGATGAATGGGAAGCCGTCAACATTAAGCGAATGATGTGGGAGCAACATGAAAACCTGATCAAGTCGTTGAAGGAAGAACTTTTTGGAACCATTAAGTTGAATAAAAAAACAACTGTTTCACACAGGTTGATTGGTTCACTGACGTCTGGCGGGGCGCAAGATTTTATTCCTTCGATTACGAAAGGCTTGGAGCGGCGTATACTCATTAAAGGGCTTCCTGGAACAGGGAAATCGACGCTAATGAAAGCGCTAGGAACTGAAGCGGAAAAACGTGGATTTGATGTTCTTTATGGTTGGTGTGGATTGGATGCAAATAGTATAGATCTTATTCAGCTACCTGAATTATCGGTCTGTCTTCTTGATGCGACAGCTCCACACATCTATGACATCGAACGCCCGGGAGATGAATTGCTAGACATCGTTCAGATGTGCGAGGAAGATCCGGCAGCGGAGAAGGAGATCGGTTTGATTAGCGAGGCTTATAAAGAAAAAATGCTAGATGCAACAGGTTATATGCAGGCCTATGCACAAGCTGAAAATAGAATGAAAGTGACGATGGATTCGGCCATTAAGCCAGCGATATTTGAATCGAAATCCAAGGGGTTATTGGAATTACCTTAATCAATTACGAATCGAACAGCGAAGGGTTCGATTTGCCGTATTTCTGTGTTCTTTGCAGAAATTAAGGCACTTTCAGGACGTCGCGTACTTAGGTTGCGCTCCCCTTAAAAATCCTCTGAATGAAAATAGGATGCTCATTAATCAACGAATTGGGCCAACGTGTGATAAAATGAAAGCATCATTTGTTTGAAAGGAAGATTATTTTGTCAAAAGTACTCGATGCATTTTTACAGGAAAATTTAAAAGATCTACGCGATCAAGGTTTATACAACGAAATCGAACCTGTCGAAGGTCCGAATGGCCCGGTTATTAAAATTAAAGGAAAAAATCTTATTAATTTATCATCTAATAATTATCTTGGACTGGCAACAGATGAAGATTTGAAAAAGCTAGCGATTGCCGCTACGACTAAATACGGCGTAGGTGCAGGAGCAGTTCGTACGATTAACGGAACACTTGATATTCATATTGAGCTGGAAAAAAAGCTTGCGGCATTTAAAGGGACAGAAGCAGCGATTTCTTATCAGTCTGGCTTCAACTGTAATATGGCAGCAATTTCTGCTGTCATGAGTAAGAAAGATGCGATTCTATCAGACGAATTGAATCATGCTTCTATCATTGATGGCTGCCGTTTATCGGGTGCGAAAATCATTCGCCTGAAGCACCAAGATATGGATGATTTGCGAGCGAAAGCAAAGGAAGCGACAGAGTCAGGCTTGTATGAAAAAGTCATGTATATTACGGATGGTGTGTTCTCGATGGATGGCAATATTGCCAATCTGCCGGAAATCGTGAAAATCGCCAAAGAATTTGATTTGATCACGTATGTGGATGATGCGCATGGTTCAGGCGTGACAGGCCAAGGGAAAGGGACTGTGAAACATTTCGGTCTCGAAAAAGAAATTGATTTCCAAATTGGGACGTTGTCGAAAGCGATCGGCGTCGTAGGCGGGTACGTGGCGGGTTCACAGCAACTCATCGATTGGTTGAAAGTACGTTCTCGTCCGTTCCTATTCTCGACTGCACTACCTGCTGGAGATGTTGCGGCAATTATGGGTGCGCTCGATAAAATTACAGAATCCACAGTGCTACATGATAAGCTGTGGGATAATGGTAACTACTTAAAAGAAGGACTCGCTAAGCTTGGCTTCAATATCGGTGCTTCAGAGACGCCGATTACACCATGTATTATTGGTGAAGAAAAGCTGACGCAACAATTTTCAAGTCGTTTGGCTGAAGAAGGTGTCTATGCAAAATCGATTATCTTCCCGACAGTTGCCAAAGGAAAAGGGCGCGTTCGTAATATGCCAACTGCAGCTCACACGAAAGAAATGCTTGATGAAGCACTTGCTGTTTACGAAAAAGTAGGTAAAGAGCTAGGTGTTATCAATTAATCAATAATGAACCCTGGATGGCGAATAAGCTGTCCGGGGTTTATTGTAAAGGAGAACTTTAAATGACGTTTGAAGAAGTGATGGCTGAGCTTGAGGCATATGGCGATGAACAGACGAAGAAAACGTTCTTGAATCATGGTGCAGCAGAACCACTTTTCGGAGTGCGTGTAGGCGATATGAAGAAAATTTTGAAGCATATAAAGAAAGACCAAGATTTAGCGTTACGTTTGTATGACACGGGTAATTATGATGCGATGTATTTGGCGGGGCTTGCGGTTAATCCTAAATTATTGTCTGAAGATGATTTGAGGCGTTGGGCTGACAAGGCGAGCTGGTATGCGGTTGCAGAATACACAATCGGATGGGTTGCAGGTGAAAGTCCATATGCACTTAAACTTGCGCGCGAATGGATGACAGCTGACCGGGAGATGCTTGCCGTTGCAGGTTGGAGTACATACGCTAATTACATCATGTATGCAGGAGCCGAGGAGCTGGATTTGGATGAAATCCGTTCACTCCTTGTACAAGTTCAACAAACAATCCACCAAGCACCGAACCGAGTCCGTTATGTCATGAATCAATTCATCATTTGCGTTGGGTCTTATGTGCCGGAACTTCGTGATGTAGCAAAAAGTGTCGCAGAGACAGTTGGCAAAGTACATGTTGATGTCGGAAATACAGCATGTAAAGTGCCGATTGCAACGGATTATATCGAGAAAGTCCTGGCACGCGGCGAGCCGAAGAAAAAGAAAACGCTCCGTTGCTAATGAAAAATGAAAAAAAGCACATACTTTTATAAACAGAAAAAGCTCACATCATTATGTGGGCTTTTTCTGTTGGGCTTATGTAAAATCTCCGTTGTCATGACGCCTCATTATGTGATGCAATATGTAGCGTTGCATGCCGACTGCACTGTTAATCGATTGATTCATCTCGGAACGGTAGTCGTCTTGGTTCCCACGTTTAAGTGCCGCGTACGCCTTCAAGGAATGAACCATCCAAGGAGTATGTAATTTAGCGAGGGATTCACTTGCTGCATCGAAGTTGTTATTCATGACATACGCATGGCCGGAATAATAATCTTGATATTCCTGCCCAGTGATTTTTTTAGCATGTGCTAAAAGAGTAGATGGATTCCGTTGGAATAAAGCAAGATTTGCACCATAAATGTCCCGCATATCTTGTTGTGTATATGTATTCATAATTCTTTTTAATGTCTGTTCGATATCCTCTTTGCTGCCGTGTGCCATCGCATAGGCATACCCGAAGATTGGCTTTTGATGATTATTCGAGATGTATCGGTCAATTGTGCGCAATGACTTTGAGCGATAGATGATATAGATCGGTCGGATAACCATGACCAATATATATAGCATAAGAATAATGAAAATGGTTATCCACTTAGGTACTCCAATGATCTGGAGCACAACTGTGATGAGCGTTACGCTTGCAATGAGAAGAATGAGTTTGAATACTCTTGAAAGGATGGGAGATTTATTTTTTTGCATGCAATAGGCACCTCGCGTTTTTCTTTCATTATACCAGAAAAATCCGCCAGAAATTTACTCGCGTAATAATCAGCATTGTCTTTTCGGTGAGAACGTTTTATAATGAGTTGGCACGATAGAATCAATGAAATAATGGAAATTAAATATCGGTGTACTCCCCAAAAATACAAATGTTCAAAGGTGAGGAGCAATTAATATGAAGAAAATCATGGTAACTGGAGCGCTTGGTCAAATTGGTTCAGAATTGATTACAAAGCTTCGTTCAGAATATGGCACGGATAATGTGTTGGCGACAGATATACGACGTACGGATTCAATGACAGATGGTCCTTTTGAAATTTTAGATGTCACAGATGCAGCTAAAATGCATGCGCTTGCAAAAGATTTCGGTGCAGATACGATGATGCATATGGCGGCATTATTGTCAGCTAAAGCGGAGGAACAGCCATTGTTCGCATGGAATCTCAATATGGGTGGGCTGATGAACGCGCTTGAAGTATCGCGTGAACTAGATTTGCAATTTTTCACACCGAGTTCAATTGGTGCATTTGGTCCTTCGACGCCAAAAGTAGATACTCCGCAGGATACTTTACAGCGCCCAACAACGATGTATGGTGTCAATAAAGTCGCGGGTGAATTATTATGCGATTATTATTATCATAAATTTGGACTGGATACACGCGGCGTTCGATTCCCAGGGCTAATTTCGTATGTAGCGCAGCCAGGTGGCGGAACGACGGATTATGCGGTCGATATTTATTACAAAGCGCTTGAACAAGGGAAGTACACATCGTATATTGCCGAAGGTACTCACATGGATATGATGTACATGCCCGACGCATTGCAGGCAATTGTTAGTTTAATGGAAGCGGATTCTTCGAAATTGATTCATCGCAACGCATTTAACGTAACGGCAATGAGCTTTGAGCCGTCGCAAATCGCCGCTTCCATTCGCAAGCAAATGCCAACATTTGAAATGGACTACAATGTCGATCCAGTACGCCAGGCGATTGCCGATAGCTGGCCGGATTCTATCGATCCATCAGCAGCTGTCCAGGAATGGGGATTCAAAGCAGATTATGATTTGGATAAAATGACGGTGGATATGCTGGCGAAATTGAAAGTGAAATTGAATGCTTGATGTGATTACCGCAGGAGTGATTCTGCGGTTTTTTTGCGCAAAGAAAGTGTCTCCGCACGCAAAAAGAGTGCTTCCGCGCGCAAAGAAAAGCCTCGCAACAAGTTGCGAGGCCTTCATATTTCATCAAAATAGTAAATGGGCAACACCTGCGACGATTGGCAATGCAATCAATGTACGCAATAGGAATATAACAAGTAGATCCAGGAAGTTAACCGGAATTTTTGATCCGAGAATTAATCCGCCGACTTCTGACATGTAAATTAACTGGACAACAGAAATTGTTGCAATAACGAATAGTGTCAATTGCGACGTAATCACACCATCAGCCAAAATAACCGGCAAGAACATGTCCGCAAACCCAACAACCATTGTTTGTGCAGCCGCTTGTGCCTCTGGAATACCAAGAACGGATAAAATCGGTTCGAACGGCTTTCCTAAAATCGTGAATACACTTGTATATTCAGCAAGAACTAGGGCAATCGTACCGAACGCCATCACGACAGGAGCAACGCCGATCCACATATCGAAGACGTTTTTCATACCATCTTTTACAACGTTGCCAAGGGAACGGTTTTTATCAGCTGTTTCAAGTGCTTTTTCAAGCCCATGACTCACGACGTTATAGCCTTTAGGTAATCTTTCTTCATCACCTGTAAAGGGTCTGCCATCGATATACTCATCATTTTTACCGGCAAGTGGATAAAGACGTGGCATAATAAATGCTAGAATCAATCCCGTAACCACAACGGTTGCGTAAAATGGCAGGAAGTACTCAGACATGCCGACTGTATCAATAATAACGAGCGAAAATGTGATTGAAACTACCGAAAATGTCGTTCCGATAATCGCGGCTTCTTTTTTCGTATAAAAGCCCTCTTCGTACTGTTTACTTGTTAATAAAACACCGATCGTTCCATCCCCAATCCATGATGTTAATGCATCAATTGAAGAACGACCCGGTAATTTGAAAACGGGACGCATGACTTTTACCATCATTGTTCCGAAAAATTCAAGTAACCCGAAATTGAGTAGTAGTGGTAATAGTAATCCTGCGAACAAGAAAATCGTGAATAGGAATGACACTAGCCCGTCTGGTGCGAGAAGGAGTCCACCTGTATTTTCATTCCAAATCGCTTCTGGGCCAACTTGGAACGTCACCATGATTGCGAATATAGCACCGATAATACGAGTCACTGTCCAAAATGGTGTTACTTTGAATAAATTGACCATAAATGATGGCTTGGCATGATCAGCCCTAACAAATAAAAATAACAACGAGCCGATGGCAGCGATTACAATAATAATCATTGCAGTCATTGGCATGGCAGGTTCGAGAGCTACCGATAAAATGTTGGCAAATTTAGCAATTGGTACTTTCCACTCATCCCCGAATTTTACTGGAATCATGAACAGAATAATTCCTAGAATAGATGGAATCAGAAAATAAAACCATGTAGATAAAGAAAACTTTTTCATATGCATCCCCCTGTTTATAACAAATCACCATGTATACTATGAATATTTATACATACTAACCTGTTTCATTTCCTTTGTAAATAGAGTATATCCTATTTCTATTTTTCGGTCTATTCTTTGTTATAAAAAAAGTTACAGTCCGCTAGACTGTAACCCCTCTTCTCTTATGTCATTCAAAATCCCGATCCCAATTGTACGTATAGAAACGCTCATTATTGAGCCATTTTAACGCTTCGGGATCTTGTGCTGCTAATTTCTGTTCCATTTCCTTCATCATCCAAACGGTTTGCGATGCATGAGCATTCAGTGTAGCAATTTTTTTAGCGGAAACTGCTGACACATCGTGGATGACATCGGGTTGGCCAAGTACTTCAACTGTATTGTTTGAAAAAGCAATCGTATAAACGACAGGGCGCTCTGTTTCAGCAATGCGTCTCACGGCACGAATAACTGCACGGGCAGAAGCATCATGATCGGGATGGACGGACAGACCCGGGTAGAATGAAATGATTAGGGAAGGATTCGTTTCTTCGATTAAATCGGTTACGAGTTGAATCATTTTTTCATCATCTTCAAATTCAATGGTCTTGTCGCGTAAGCCCATCATGCGTAAGTCGTCGAGTCCCATTGCTTCACATGCTTTTTGAAGTTCGCCTTTACGAATTTGCGGCAACGTTTCACGGTTAGCGAATGGTGGGTTACCAAAGTTACGTCCCATCTCCCCAAGTGTTAAGCAGGCATAGGTGACGGGCACGTCCATCTCTCGGTAAGATGCAATGGTGCCAGAGACGCCGAATGCTTCATCGTCTGGATGGGGTAATACAACAAGTACGTGACGTTCTTTTTTTATCATCAAAAGTGCCTCCTTAATATGTGAACGGTGTCTCGCTTATTTCAAGCGCGACTGCAAGCTTTCCTTCTGGATCAAGGCCTGCCATTAGCAAACGCCCATGTTCGTCAAGCTTATAATGCGTGATGCCCTGCGCATAAATCCAGCCAGATGGCAGTTTTAAACCGATGCGATGTGGCGCATCACCGGCAACTTTACCTAGTTCGAATTTAACAACGACATTACGAATAAATGCACCCACATTGAAAAAACCTTCATTGAAATGGGAGGCGTATGAGCCGTTTGTTGTTTCGAGATGAATGTAGACATCTTTATTGGCGAAGGAAGTAATGAGTTCCTGTAAATGATCGGGTTTTACTATTTCCATGAGTAATCCTCCTTAACACTGGTACTGTGCTTCTTAGTTAGTATATAGAAAAAAAGTATTGAATGCGATTGACGCGGCTTGAGTCACTACGAGGTATATGTAAATAAAAAACGACCGAGAAACCATTCCCCGGCCGTTACGTTTATGCATTATACTTCTGTTGTCGTAATCTCCGGTGCATCAAAACGATTTTTTGCACCGTGCATAACAGGACCGACGTAGTCATTTAGTTTCCAACCGTTAGCAATTGCTGCGGACACGAATTTTTTTGCTTCCAACACAGCTTCGTTCACTGCTAGACCATTGGCTAGATTTGCTGTGATGGCTGCTGCAAACGTACAGCCCGCGCCGTGGTTATAATGTGTTGCTGTTTTTTCTGCTTCAAGCAACGTGAATGTTGTACCATCGTAGAATAGGTCAACTGCTTTATCATGCTCAAGCTGTTTGCCACCTTTGATGACGACATTACGAGCGCCGAGTGAATGAATTTTTCTAGCTACTGTTTTCATTTCTTCAATCGTTTTTGGTGTTGTTGTACCTGCAAGTTGTCCGGCTTCAAACAAGTTTGGTGTCACAATTTCCGCTTTTGGCAGAAGGAATTCCACCATTGCATTGACTGTCCCGGGATTCAGCACTTCATCTTCACCTTTACAAACCATAACCGGGTCGACGACAACATGGTCAAGACCAGATTCCGCAATGGCGTTGCCTGCGATTTGGATGATTTCTTCTGTGCTCAGCATGCCTGTTTTAATGGCGTCAATCCCAGTTGATAGAGCTGTTTTAATTTGCGCTTTCAATACATCAACTGGCAATGAATACACGCCGTGTGACCAGTTGTTATCTGGATCCATCGTGACAACAACCGTAACAGCTGTCATGCCATATGTGCCGTGCTCCTGGAATGTTTTTAAGTCGGCCTGAATACCAGCGCCGCCTGATGTATCGGATCCTGCGATTGTTAACGTTTTTTTCAATGACATAACGTGGAAGTCTCCTTTTAGTTGGAATGAACTATGAATGTATCTTATCAAATAAATCAAAAATTACAAAGGTTGAATGTCTTCGGCTGTCATCATTTTTACAACGGAGTACACAAGAAGCGTTGTAATTAGGAATAGCACAACCGCGCTTATGAAATGTCCGTTCAGCGTCAGCCCGATAGCAAGTGCAAAAAGAACGAAGGTGCCACATCCAAAAAGAATGAGGAAAATAATGAGCCCAATATTTTTAGAGCGTTCGGGTATGCTGTCGTTCTGTTTTGCGGCAGCGGTTATCTTTTTTATTTTTTCTCGTAACTGCATATCGGCCATGTGCATCACTGCTACTAAAAACATAGAAAAACGTGTAAGTTCTTCTACGCTAGACAATTTCCTGCTTCTTCGTACCCCGCCTCGCCACTTGCTCGCTACTACAGTTGGTTTAGCACTCCACAGGCGTAAATTCGGATGTAGCCCACCCTACATATACACGTTATCGTTGTGTGATAATCGTGTATTCTTTTGCGTATTTCAAATTTAAACTGGCATTAAAATCCCGGTCAAGAACCGTATCGCAATTATCGCAGGAAAATGTCCGT